>JAAFJK010000407.1 GCA_013298105.1 Cytophagales bacterium | reverse complement strand
CCTCAATAAACGCTATCCACTTAAGTTTTTTCAACAACAAACTGAAGTAAAAGAAGATGCACACCTCAAAGCCCGCGACCCGCAGTTTTGGGCAAATGCACGCCATGATTCGCTCACGCCTGCCGAAATAAAAACATACGAGTTAATAAATACCATCAAGCAAGTCCCTGTAGTAAAAGCCTACTCAAACATCATTGCCATCGTCAGTTCAGGATATTATACCTACAAAAAAATAGACATAGGCAACTATATTTATACGTATGCCTTCAATGACGTAGAGGCACATAGGTTTCGCTTGGGCTTCCGCACCAATGAGTTCATGAGTACCAAATGGGAGCTCAAGGCGTATCTTGGCTATGGTACAAAAGACGAACGCTTCAAGTACACCGCCCGCATTCGCTACATTCCTTATCGCAAACTTTGGACTGAAATGGCGATAGAACGTAGCGAAGACATTATTCAGTTTGCAGTAAACCCTGATGGCGTAGCCGCTCCAGGAGCGTTTCTTGCTTCTCTCAATTTCTTCAATGTCAGTACGCGCACGCCTTTTTATAAGAGAGAGAACAATGCCTACATTCAGCGCGACATCATCAAAGGCGTTACCCAAACGATACGTTTCCGAAATATGCAATTTGAGCAAATAGGACAGCACTTTGCGTATTATAAAAATCCTGAACTCGGCAAAGCCAATTCAGAAAAAGGCACTAACTTCAATGCCACAGAGCTTACCTTTGAAACTCGCCTCGCCAAAGATGAGCGGTTTTATTATATTGGGAACTATCGCACGAGCTTGGGTACAGCCAAACTACCTGTCATGACTTTGCGCTATACACGCGGGTTTGTGGGATTGCTTGGAGGAGATTTCAATTACCATAAATTTGCCGTAGCTTTTGAGCAAAATTTGGGTTTAGGCACGCTCGGTCGCTCTTATTATGTCATAACGGCATCTTATACACCTTCGCAGATTCCGTATCCTTTATTGGAAGTACATTTGGGAAACAGGGGTTTTTTCTATAACTTTTATGGGTTTGGATTGATGAATTTTCTTGAATTTGTAAGCGACCAACACATAGCCTTGAATTATGAGCATAACTTTAGTGGATTATTTTTCAATCGTTTGCCACTGTTCAGAAAATTGAAATGGCGTACTTTTGTAGCTACTAACTTGCTTGTGGGTAGTTTGCGTGATGAAAACCGATTTTTGATACCCGACAATTTTCCTGATACGAATATCCCCATTACGCGCCCAAACGCGCTCGACTACAGACCTTATGCCGAAGTGGGTTATGGGGTAAGCAATATTTTGAAATTCATACGTGTTACTTTCCTACACCGCATTACCTATCTCGAAAAGCCTAATATAAGAAGATTTGGCGTGTTTTTCTCTACAAGGTTTGAGTTGTAAGTTATGTTTACCCCAATTTCATTCTCTTGGGGGCAGAGGCGATGGGTTCTGTTTTGGCGTTTCGTAGGTGCTAACCCACGAAATACAAGCAAATAAAAAAGATTCTTCGAAAGTTATTGCGGAGGCAAAACTGTAGAACAGGCTTCCAGCCTGTTTATGACTTGAAAACGACAGGCGAGAAGCCTGTGCTACAGCCTGTTCCGTAATAACTTTTTAAGAACCATAAAAAAGAACCAATCGCCTCTTATTTTTAAAGCCTTACTCAAGTGGTCAGTCTTTCTTATTTGTTCGCGGTCTTTTTTTCAAATTAACAACCGCAATCGGATTGCCAACCGAAAAAAAACGAACATTTAACTAAGACTGACCACTGAAGTAACAACTATAGCTTTTATATTTGCAAAAAAAATACTAAAATCCATGTTAAAAAAAATACAGTCTGCCCTTATCTCTGTCTATCACAAAGACCATCTTGAGCCTATCATAACCTTGTTAAAAAAACACAACGTTACTATCTACTCCACAGGTGGCACACAAACTTTCATAGAAGAGCTTGGCGTACAAGTTACAGCTGTAGAAAGCCTTACGGACTATCCTTCTATCTTTGGTGGGCGTGTAAAGACTTTGCACCCCAAAGTTTTTGGCGGGATTCTCTATAGGAGAGAGGAGCAAGGGGACGTAGCGCAGGCAAGTCAATATGCTATCCCAGCTATAGATTTGGTCATAGTAGATTTGTATCCTTTTGAGCAAACCCTCGCAAGCGGGGCAGGCGAGGCAGAAGTCATTGAAAAAATAGACATAGGCGGGATTTCGCTCATTCGTGCCGCCGCCAAAAACTTTCAAGACGTAGCCATTATAGCCTCTCAAGCACAATATCGATTTCTTACAGAAATTTTAGAAGCAAATGAAGGGGCAACTACCCTTGTCGAACGTAAACAGTTGGCTACCCACGCTTTTGCGGTTAGTTCGCATTATGACACCGCTATTTTCCAATATTTCAATGCAGGTACACACGCTGTAACAGCATTCAAGCAAAGCATAGAAGGCGGACGCGGACTAAGATATGGCGAAAATCCGCACCAAAACGCTACTTTTTACGGCAACTTGAGCGACCTGTTCGAGCAATTAAATGGCAAAGAACTTTCGTTCAATAACTTAGTCGATACGAATGATGCGGTCGCATTGATACAAGATTTTCAAGAATGTGCCTACGCCATCATAAAGCACACCAACGCTTGTGGTATGGCTACTGCCTCCACACCAAGAGAGGCATATCTGAAAGCATTGGCAGGCGACCCCATTTCGGCTTTTGGAGGGGTGATAGCGACCAATCGCGCTGTAGATAAAGCAGTAGCTGAGGAATTAGACAAACTCTTTTTTGAGATTTTGATTGCACCAACTTTTGAAGAAGAAGCCCTCGAAATACTCAAAAGCAAAAAAAATCGTATTTTGTTGGTTCAAAAACAAACCTTGCAATATGGCAAACAGTTCAAAAATATTTTGAATGGTGTGCTTGAACAAGATGCCAACAACTACATAGAAAATACCAGCGACTGGCAAGTCGTTACCAAACGCACACCTGATGAAGGCGAAGTTATGGCTTTGCGTTTTGCAAATATTTTGGTAAAACATACAAAGTCCAATGCCATCATTTTGGCAGGTAAGGACCAACTCTTTGCCAGTGGCGTAGGACAAACCTCAAGGGTAGATGCCTTGAAGCAAGCCATTGCAAAAGCTAAAAATTTTGGCTTTGACCTCGCGGGGGCAGTGATGGCTTCTGATGCTTTTTTCCCTTTTCCTGACTGTGTAGAGATAGCCCACGAAGCAGGCATCACTGCCGTCATACAGCCTGGTGGCTCTGTGAAAGACCAAGCCTCTATTGATTATTGTGATAGTCAAAATATATCCATGGTCTTTACAGGTTATAGGCACTTTAAACACTAAGAAAGATTTACGATTTACGTTTGTAAATATTTGATAATCAAATTCTTATAAAAATAAAATTGTCATTTTATTTATCTTTCTACTTAAAAACCCACAAGGACTTTAAAGACCTTGTGGGTTTACATCAAAAAAATGAAAAAAGTATTTAGACTTCTTCTTACAGGGACTTTCTTGTCTGCATTGGTGTTTTTTTCTATATCCTTTCTTAGCTTCTTAAGCCAGATAGCCCCTTTTCGCTATTATAAGGAGGGCAAAGAATTTTATCATCTTTCGGTTGGTTTTCCATTTACTTTCTACGAACAGTTTTGGCTATCAGGCAATAGTTTGCCCAATTTTGGCTGGCGTGGCATTAATTTATTACTTGATTGTGCTATGACTTGGTGGGTGGTCATGGGCATTTATATATTGCTTACGCGCCCCAAAAAAGACTAAGCAAGGTTAAAAAATAGATTCTATGACAATTTTTGTGGAGAAGAAAAAGAGCGCGCTTTGTCATTTTGAGCGAAGGAACTCGTTGTTAATCAACGATTTTTGATACAGATTATCAGACCACTATACAATTTCAATTTAAGCCCCTAAAATTACTTATTCTTTATTTTCAACGCTTGCCAAGGTTTGCAACCATTGACAACGTTGAAAATAAAAAATATGAAATAACAAATTGTGGTTATCTGACAATTTTTGTGGTAGCTTTTTTTGCTCAATAGGATAGGGTTTAAAACCCTATCCTATTGAGCAAAAAAGGCGTTTCTTAAATTACTAACTTGCTCAAAAAATGCTTCTCCACAAAAAATGTCAGACAACCCAAATTGTATAGTAGTCTGGATAATGTTATAAAAAGGCAACCTTTTTTGGTACTTTTCCTTGCCTACCTAAGCATAATAGGGGTAAAAACAAGCTTAAACGGTTGCCTGAAGCAAAAAAAACGTTCTAACATGGCTGTTAGAACGGCTAAAATAACTCAAAAAAGACCTATTTTTTAACATTAGTCGGACAGGCGGGACGCTTTTGTCCGCGAAAAACCTTATTTTTATACGATTTGCCGTATTTTTTGTTTTGGGCAACCGAATTAGTTTTGCAAAGATAAAAAAAATATCCAAACGCAAAAACTACTACGGCACTATTTTTTTACGATTGCCCTAATGCTTTGCCTGTTGCTCTATGATAGCGAGTAGCCTATCATTTCTTTTGCGCTCACGATGAAGTGCCTTTTTGTATTTCACAAGTTCCGCATCTGGGTAGGCAAGCTCCTTTGTTTCCTGCACCTTGCCTACCTCCACTGTAGGCAAGTCCGTACTATCTGTAAAGAAGTAGGTTATAGGAATATGTAAAACCTCACTAATTTTAGATAATGTATCTAATTTTATTGTGTTGTTTCTTAATCCTAATGCAAGACCATTTTCAGACATATCAATTTTTTGGCATATTTTGCGCATAGATAGCTCTTTTTGTCTTGCTAAGTCTTTGATTTTCAATTCTAAGTTATACATATCAAAAAATAATTTGATTTTTTATATTAAAAAATTTGGATATATAAAAAAAGCATTATAAGTTTGCACCATACTTTTAACAACAACGGTACAAAGTTACAACAAATTGTAAACAATCCAAAATAAAATTATTGATATGACAGCCCTTAAGCACAAACCTGTAAACACTATGACAGGCTCAGAACTTTACGAAGAATTGCCCTCCGATTTGCGCCAAGAAATAGCAAAAAAATTTGGAGTGGGTAGTAACTATGTAGGGCAGATACTGAAAGGCACAACCGCAAAGCGCAATAAAATAAAGTCCAAGACTATAGATAAGCGTACCAAAGTCATTGAAGAAGCCCGCGAATCTCTAAAAAATTATAGGCTTAAATTAGCAGAGTTAGAATAAAAGTGAAGGTTTTAGAAATTTGTTCAAATAGTTTGTACTCGGGCATCTTGCCTGCCTTGATGTAGGCAAGTTGTTTTTTTTTCATTTATCATTTAACAAGGAACATTTAACAAGGAACATTTAACATTTAACAATATGGTACTTAAAATAAAAAAGCGGGATTTGTATAACGCTATAAATACAATACCTGAAAAGAATGGAGAATTTAAAAACGAAGTCATTTTATTGCGCATTGTTGTTGATATGTGTTTGCAAGAAAATGCGGATGGTTTTATAGAAGTTGAGGAAGACTCAGAAGAAGTTCAACTTTCAAGGCAAAGTAAGCAATAAAAAATATTTTTGTCAATAGGTAAGGCGCAAACAGCCTCTAAGCGCAAAAAGTGAAGATTGCCGAACCCAATAACTATAGCTTGTCAAGTTTCCCAATAGTGGTGTTTATCAACAAGCAAAAGCCTGCCTACAAGTAATGGTTTGGTGAAAGTAGATAACAGGCTTTTTTTTCATTTATCATTTAACAAGGAACATTTAACATTTATCAATATGGTACGAGAATAC
>JAAFJK010000585.1 GCA_013298105.1 Cytophagales bacterium | reverse complement strand
CTCCCCCCTGCCCCCTCCATTCTGGAGGGGGAGAACATATTGCCCTCCAGAATGGAGGAGGAGAACATATTGTCCTCTCCTTTGGATAGGGAAGCAGACTCCCCCTCCAAAATGGAGGGGGCAGGGGGGAGGTTAAACCTCTGCAAACTCATCGCAGGCTCTGAAGGCACTTTATGTTTCATGACAGAAGCAAAACTGCACGTAAATGCCTTGCCTCCCGCCGAAAAAGCCTTGATTTGTGGACATTATGACAGCATCATTAACAGTTTGCACGCTAATTTGATAGCTTTAAAACACAACCCTTCAGCTTGTGAATTGATAGACCATTATATTTTGGAGTGTACGGAAGGAAATATTGAACAATCTAAAAATCGTTTTTTTGTGCAAGGAGAACCCAAGGCAATTTTGGTAGTAGAGATTGCACGCGACACGAAAGAAGAAGTTGATGCAGTGGTAGGCAAGTTGGTAGGCGAGTTGCAGGCAAGTGGGTTGGGTTATGCCTTTCCTGTGCTTCGAGGTGAGGATATGGCAAAGGTTTGGAGTTTGCGCAAGGCGGGTTTGGGTGTTTTGGGCAATATGAAAGGAAGTGCAAAACCTGCCGAAGTGGTAGAAGATACGGCTGTAACAGTGGAAGACTTGCCTGCCTACATAGCAGATTATCACAAAGTTTTGGAAGACTTGGGTTTGAAATCCGTGCATTACGCTCATGCAGGCACAGGCGAGATACATTTGAAACCTATCTTAGATATGAAAACTGCCGAAGGGCAACGCCAATACCGCGCTGTTGCAGAAGCTGTAGCAAGGTTGGTAAAACGTTATGGCGGTTCGCTCAGTGGCGAGCATGGCGATGGACGTTTGAGAGGTGAGTTTATTCCGCTCATGGTAGGCGAGAAAAATTATCAGTTGATGGTTCGAGTGAAGGAAATTTTTGATGCCCAATATATTTTCAACCCTAACAAGATTGTAAAAACGCCTCCTATGGATAAGTTTTTGCGACACGAAGGCGAGCATCACACGCATGAACCTCATACGATTTTTGATTTTAGCGAAGCGGGAGGTTTTATTGCTCTTGCCGAAAAATGCACAGGTTCGGCAGACTGCCGAAAAACAGAAAAAACAGGCGGGACTATGTGTCCGAGCTTTATGGCTACCAAAAATGAACGCGATACTACACGCGCAAGGGCGAATATTTTGAGGGAGATGATGGGGGAAGGGGTGGAAGGGTGGAAGGGTGGAAAGGTGGAGGGGAACAAAGATGGTGATGAAGCAGTGAAAGAAGTCATGGACTTGTGCCTTTCCTGCAAGGGCTGTAGGTCTGAATGTCCATCGGGGGTAGATATGGCGAAGCTGAAGGCGGAATTTATGCAACACTACTACGACAAACATGGCGTGCCTTTCCGTACTGACTTGATTGCGAATTATACCAAATACAACCGTCTTGCCTCCCTTGTGCCTGCAGTCTATAATTTCATATTTACCAATTCTTTTACCTCAAGCATTGCTAAAAAAATAACGGGCTTTGCGCAAAAGAGGTCTATTCCATTGCTTTATAAGACCACTTTAAAAAGTTGGTGGAAAAAATGGGAAAAAGCAGATGTTAATGCAGGAAAGTTACGTTTACAGAAAGAATGGAAAAAAGATGGGGTTATTGAAAACTCACGTTTGTGGGAAGGATTAGAAATGTTGGGTATTGATATAGGAAAATATAGTTTAATGTACGATTTATACCATAGAATAGAGGTTCAGCATACTCGTGAAGAAGTATATTATTCCTCAGAAGAGTATGAAAAAGCATTGAAAGCACCTGCAAAACCCAACACTACAGTATATTTATTTTGCGATGAGTTTACAAACTATAACGACACAGAAATAGGAATCAAAGCTGTACAATTATTGTACTACTTGGGGTATAATGTGCAGATAATCGACCACCAAGAAAGCGGTAGAACTTACCTGTCGAAAGGCTTGGTGCGCGAGGCGCAAAAAATAGCTATCCAAAATGTACAGATTTTCAAGGATTTGATAACAGCAGAAACGCCTCTTGTGGGTATTGAACCTTCGGGTATTTTGGGCTTTAGGGACGAATATCCCGCGCTGGTAGGCAAGGAATTGAAAGCTGATGCAGAACGCATAGCGAAAAATGCCCTTACCTTCGAGGAATTTATAGCCCGCGAAATAGACAAAGGCAATATCAATTCAGCACAATTCAAAGCAGAAAAACGCCTGATAAAAGTGCATGGGCATTGTCATCAAAAAGCTCTTTCTTCTATGACTCCCACAAAAAAAATGCTGACCTTGCCTACGGGCTACGAGGTTCACATGATAAATTCGGGTTGTTGTGGAATGGCGGGTTCATTTGGCTATGAAGCAGAGCATTACGACCTCTCGATGCAGATAGGCGAGCTTGTACTCTTTCCTACGGTACGTCAGCAACCCGATA
Source organism: Cytophagales bacterium (assembly GCA_013298105.1). Lineage (GTDB taxonomy): Bacteria > Bacteroidota > Bacteroidia > Cytophagales > Microscillaceae > RDXI01. The sequence goes on along the minus strand of JAAFJK010000585.1, from coordinate 656 downwards.
ATGTGATAATTTGCGCTTCAGGTACGAGCTGTAGGCATCAGATAAAAGATGGGACAGGCAGGCAGGCAAAACACCCGATAGAGATTTTGTGGGAGGCGTTGGGGTAGTATAAAAATGCCCACATCAAACATGGGCTTGGCATCAATTTGTAAACTAAAATTACAGAGATTATGAAAGATGCCTTTATTGGTTATCTGACAATTTTTGTGGAGGCAACGTTGTAACAACGTCCTTCATTCTTCCACAAAAATTGTCAGAGAACTCCTTTATTTTTAGGATTATTCTTTGATAAATTTAGTTTCTACCCTTTTCTTGTCTGTACGGATTTGTAAGATGTAAGTACCCGCTTTCCAAGAGGGGAAGGCTTGCTGAAGACTTGCCTGCAATTCTTCAATCTTGCCTGCCCCTCGCCAAATGCGCTTGCCTGCCATGCTATAGACTTCGGCTTTGATTAGGTCGGTAGGCAAGATGCTTTCAGACACTTTTAGCTTTAGGTTGGAGTGGGCAGGGTTCGGATAAACGATTACAAAGTCCTTGCCTACCATACCCGCCACAAATACTATAGGAGAATAACTAAACGTACCATCAAAATCTATTTGTTTCAAACGGTAATACCCTTCTTTTGGGTTGATGGTGGTTAGTTGATAGTTGATAGG
>JAAFJK010000359.1 GCA_013298105.1 Cytophagales bacterium | reverse complement strand
AGTAGAAAATAAGATGATAAAGATTTTGTGCGATATTTTGGGTTTAGACGAGGCGCAATAGAAGCGCAAAGCGAGGCTTTGTAATGATTATTGCAACGAAGTATAAGCCCAAAAGATTAACAAAATTAGCAAGTTATTTTTTACTTGTTCCTTAGCTTTAGCTCTACCACTTTGATTTTGTTTTTCTTTGTTCTGTGTACCACCGATATATCATAATTTTCAGTAGATACTATCTCGCCTGGTGCGGGTACGCGCTTCATGGTAAAGCGCACTAAGCCTGATACTGTACCGAATACCATGCCTTCAGGTATAGTAAGCGGGACAGGTAAAACTTCATTGACTTCCACGATTTTAGCTGTAGCGTTCACAAGGAAGGTGTTGTCGCCAAGTTTGTGGACAATGTCCATGTCATCATATTCGTCATAGATTTCGCCCAAAAGTTCTTCTATGATGTCCTCCAATGTGATGATGCCTTGTACGTTGCCATACTCATCTGTAATGATGGCGAGGTGCGCCCGCTTTTTTTGCAGAAGTAAAAGCAAATCGCCTACAGGCATGGTATTAGCCGCGTGTATAGCTTGCGTAATAAAGTTTTTTTCCTCAAAATCAATGCTTTTGCCATATCTCAGATTTTGAAGTATGTTTTGAATATGCAAAACCCCCATAATATTGTCCAAAGTACGCTCAAATACAGGGTAGCGTGAGAATTTATTATTCAAAACCATATTATAGATTTCATCTTCACTCCACTTCATATCTATAGCCATAATGTCTGCACGTGGAGTCATGATTTCCAAGACTTGCTTGTCATCAAACTCAAAAACCTTGTCAATCAGTTCGTATTTTTTTACATCTGAAAGTTCTTCTTGATTTTTCTTACTTTCCTGCAAAATAAACCGCAATTCTTCCTCACTATGCGATTCGCCATGTCCATGTGCCGCGCCCACGCCTATCAGATTGAGCATAAAGTTTGCAAATCCATTGAATACATAGATGAAAGGGCGGAAAATATAATAGCAAAAGTAGAGCGGGTAGGCAAGGGTGATGGAGGTAGGCAAGGCATGACGTATGGCAATAGATTTGGGCATCAATTCCCCAAAAACTACGTGCATAAACGTAACAAACACAAAAGCTATCGAGCCTGCTATAGTATGCAGGAGTGCGTGAGAAAGCTCAATGTGAAAATAGTGAAACACATTTGCCACAATTTTGCTGAATACATCTTCGCCCAGCCAGCCCAAGCCCAAACTTGCAATCGTGATGCCTAATTGGGTAGCCGCCAAATAGCCATCAAGATTGTCCATGATGTGTTTGGTGGTAGTAGCAAGGCTTTTGTTATTGGCGGTTTTTACTTCGAGCTGAGAGGCACGCACTTTTACTATGGAGAACTCAGCCGCCACAAAAAAACCATTCAGTATTACTAAAAATAAGACTATGATTACTTCTAAAAGCATAAAAAATAGATTTGCGAATTACGATGGACGAATTACGATTTAGCTGTAGTACAAACGGTTCGACTGTATGTCAAAAAAAATATTTATTTTGTGATTTTAATCTTGTGGTTCGTGTCCTCACGAACCATAGCAAAATGGCAAGTATCTTTTATTTGTTTGGTTTTTTCGCGGTCTTTTTTTCGGATTGCCAACCGCGAGCGGATTGACAATCGAAAAAAACGAATTTTATTTTGTGGTTCGTGGGATACATTTTCCTTGCCTGCCCACAGGTGCGGGGCAGGCAAGGTTTATTACCTATAGGATATATTGGCTCAAATCCCTATTTTTGACCAAACCATCTAATTTTTCATTGACAGTCTGGGCAGTGATGACAAGGTGTGCATTCGCGCCTATGACATCAGGCACATCAAACAAAAACTGGTTCAATAAATGGCTCATGACAGTATGCAAACGCCTTGCGCCTATGTTTTCCACTTCACTATTGATTTGGTAGGCAAGTTCTGCTATTTTCAAAAGCGCGTCATCTTGGAATGAAAGTTCCACGTTTTCAGACTTCAGCAAAGCGACATATTGCTTTGTAAGGGCATTTTTGGGTTCTTTCAAGATTTGATAAAAGTCGTCTTTGGTAAGGGCGTTTAGCTCCACGCGAATCGGGAAACGTCCCTGCAATTCGGGGATAAGGTCGGAAGGTTTGGCTACGTGGAAAGCACCCGCCGCTATGAATAGGATATGGTCTGTTTTGACTACGCCATGTTTCGTATTCACTGCACAACCTTCTACCACAGGGAGCATATCGCGCTGTACGCCTTCTCTGCTTACATCTGGACCTCCGCCACCACTGCCACTACGCGAGGCTATCTTGTCAATCTCATCTATAAAAATAATGCCTGCGTTTTCGGCTTTGTAAAGTGCTTCTTCTTTTACTTCGTCCATGTCTATGAGCTTAGACATTTCCTCCTCGAGCAATATTTTTCGGGCTTCGGCTATCGTAACTTTGCGCTTTTTTTGTTGGCGTGGCATGATACCACCTATCATTTCTTGCAAGTTCATGATAGTCATCTCGTCCATACCGCCTCCAATCATGCTTACGCTTGAGTTGTTGCTTTGCTGCACGCTGAGTTCTATTTTTCGGTCTTCGAGTTCGCCCTTGCGGAGTTTTTCGCGGAAGTTTTCGCGTGTTTTTTCGTTCAGCAGTTTATCTTCAGAGGTGTCGCTGTTGGTAGGGATTAAGATTTCTAAGATGGCATCTTCTACAGCTTCTTCAGCCTTGGGCTTTACAGCTTCTTTTCTGGCGGTTTTGACCATGTTGATAGATTGCTCTACGAGGTCGCGCACCATACTTTCTACATCACGTCCTACATAGCCCACTTCCGTAAACTTGGAGGCTTCTACTTTGGTAAAAGGTGCTTGCGCGATTTTGGCAAGTCTGCGAGCTATCTCGGTCTTGCCTACCCCTGTGGCACCTATCATGAGGATATTGTTTGGCACGATTTCGTTGCGCATATCTTCGGGGCTGTTCATGCGCCTCCAGCGGTTTCTGAGCGCGATGGCTACATTGCGTTTGGCATCATGCTGACCTATGATATATTTATCAAGTTCGGCTACTATTTGGCGTGGGGTGAGGGCTATGTCTTCTTTTTGCATATTTGCAAGATAGGTATTTACAATTAAAATTTATTGGTTTTGGATAGATGCAGGCAAGTTTTTTATTTCATACACAAATTAGAATGCAGGTATAAAAAACAAAAGGCAACAGAAAACCAAAAAGGTTTGCAAATATATTCATTTTATTGAAAAACATCAACCTTGCCTGCGCAAAATAAAAAAATAACTAACTTCTTGCGCTTGTGTTGCAGGCTTCAAAAGCTATAGTACACGCGCAAAGGGCAGAGTAGTAATAAAAACTTATGCAACCGTTTGTTTTATAAAAATGTTTTTCCTAACTTTGCAAACACCCAAATCAAATAGGTATGAAAAACACACAAAACCACAAATATAAGGTTTTTTTTGCCGTTGCTACTGTTCGAAAAGTACAGATAAGTTTTTTATTTTACACAAATTCTAACACTGCACTTTTCGACACCCACAACTGATAGCCTTTGTGCGGGGTTGTTGGTACACGAAAAAATAAAGTAAAGCCCAATTTTTTGAAATACCAACAACGGCAGGAAAGTACACATGGACACTCCGCGACTGCCTTCCTACAGGGTTGTATCTCCTCCGCTTAGTTGGCTCGCAAGAAGCTAAAACTATCCGTATTCTCAGACAGTAGCTTTTTCACTATAGCAAGGACTGTTCACTCCTTGCCTTTTACTCCTGCTTTTTATGAAAAAGAACTTATTTTTATTTGTGCTACTTTTCAGTAGTGTATGGCTATCTTGTTGTAATAAATCTGAAGTAAAGCCTGTAAGAAAATTAGACCAACAAACTAAAGATTACACTGTTTTTTTAGAAAACTCTTTTTGGATATATAAATTAGAAAATCAAATAATTAAAGATACAATTAAAATAAATACAATTCGTTTTGGTAATAGTTTTAGTGATAAATTAGAATACGACTATGAAGAAAATGAGAAAATAGCATATTCTACTTATCAAAGTGAAAAATTCTACACAACTTCAACAGCACGCTCAGATATCGATAATATTTGTATCTCAAATATGTGGTTTGAAGGCGCACGTACCTCTACCAAATGCACCTTCTTCAGCAATCGCAGCGTAGGCAGTATCTACAACTACTGGTACTACCCCGATAATATCGTTACGTATCAGGAGTTCCTGCCTACCTATACGCTGGAGGGCAAGACGTACAGTGAGGTCATGGTTTTTGAGTCGCGCTATACAGGGGCGAGTTTAGCTTTTGATGATGTGCGCCTGCCTGTGCGGGTGTGGTATGCCAAGCACGTGGGGATCATACGCAAGGAGATGCGCAATGGGGACTTCTGGAACTTGATAAGTTATGAGGTGAAACAGTAATTTCATTTAGCATTTATCAGGGAACAAGGAACACTTATCACTTGAGTTGTTAAATGTTCCCTGTTAAATGTTCCCTGTTAAATGTTCCCTGTTAAATGTTCCTTGACTTTTGCTTTATTTTTTTTCTTTTTCTTCCTTCAATCTTTCCTGCAAATCCTGCATTTTTTCTTTGATTTTATTGAGTTCAGTATTGAGTGAGTCTATGCTCTCGGGCGTTTCCAAGTCTATAGGTTTGGCACTTTTTCGGAAGACTTTGTGTTTTTCGGCACTGATACTTTCTTTGACAGAAAAGCTGATTTTGGCTTTGTCTTTGAGGTCTTTAAGTTCTTTTTCGATGGTTCGGAGTTCTTTGTCCTCTGCATTGAAGTACGTGATGCCTATCACGATTTCTTTGAAAGCCGCATCATTGCGCGTATTCGCTACCGTAACGCGCAGTACGTATTCGCCCAAGTCGTTGCTTTCAAATTGGTCATCTATTCGAAGCCCTTTGAGGAGTTCAGCATCGCGGTCTTTGAGGATAAGTTTACGAAATTCCTCTATTTTTTCTTGTTTTGCTTTCAGAGTGTCGAGCATTTTCTCCTCCTCGCTTTTTTCTTTGGGTTTATCGTCTTTCTTTTTCTTTTTGTCGTCTTCTTCAGGTACTTCTACAGGTTTTCGCTGGTCTTGTTTTTGGTTATTATCGTTGTTTTCGGTGGTTGTAGGCATTTTATCATTGAAAAAATTGGTATATACCAAAAACGCCAAACTTGTAGTGAGCATCAGCGCGATAATGACATATAAAAACGTATTTGAGCCACTGCGCCTTTCCTGTACTTGGCGTGGGATATGTTTCCTTTCGGTTGTTTGGGTAGGCAAGTTTGGCTCGACAGGTGCAAAATTGGTGTTAGTATTGATGAGCGGTGTAACAGCAGAGATGTTACTTGTGCCATTCAAAGCCTGCCTGAACTCCTCACAAGATTGGAAACGTTGTGCAAGGTCTTTGGCGGTAGCCTTATCTACTATAGTCTGCATACGGTCTGATATGGCTGGATAAAAATCTTTCAGGCGTGGCAGAGGCTCATGGACTATCTTTTGATAAACTTCATATTCTGTAGCGGTATGCTCATTGTACGGACAACGCCCTGTAAGCATCTCAAACAACGTTACGCCGAGCGCGTAAATGTCGCTTCGAGCATCTACGCTTTGTCCTTTTACTTGTTCGGGACTCATGTAGAGGACTGTACCCAATCTTGCGCCATCTTTGGTCATACCCATGCCTTCATTTTTCAATATTTTGGCAATCCCAAAATCTAAAATCTTGGCGTTGCCATCTTGAGTGATGAATATATTGGAAGGTTTTATATCTCTATGCACGATATTTTTGGTATGTGCATACTGTAGTCCGTCAAGGATTTGATTAAAAAAATAAATACTTTTATTTTCGGGAATGGGTCCCGATACTTTTTTTACATAATCATCGAGTGGATTGCCTTGCGCATACTCCATCACAAGGAACAGTCCTTGCTCATTCTCTACATAGTCATAGAGCGTAATGATGTTCAAGTTTTGAAGTGCCGAGAGGGTAGCCGCTTCTTGTCGGAAGCGTTCGCGGACTTCTTGATTGCCTACTAAGTTGGCATTGAGGGCTTTGATAGCTACTTTTCGCCCAAGCTGAGTATGCACAGCAAGGTACACCTTGCCTACCCCTCCTTCGCCCAAGAGGGATTCTATCTGATAATTCAAAATACGCTCACCAATCATGGGTGCAAAGATAGCTTTTTTAAATAAAAAAGCGAAAATGTAGCAAACGAATTTACTATAGCTTTTTTAAATAAAGGTTTCTTTGACAATTTTTGTGGAAGTACCGAGTTTGTCATTGTGAGCAAAGCGAACAGTCGCGTAGTTCGCTCACAAATCCTTTCGCTCAGGAGGACAAAGTACGCTCTTTTTTCCGCTCCACAAAAATTGTTAGAGAACCGAATTAGTCATCTCTTGTTCCTTAAGAAAAAGCTATAGTTGTTTCTTGCGCGCTGCGCTTTTTCTAAAGAAAAAGCTATCTTTGCACT
>JAAFJK010000056.1 GCA_013298105.1 Cytophagales bacterium | reverse complement strand
GCTTTCTTTCTTATCCTCCCAACAGCTATAAATAAGTGTATCGCCTTCTTGATGTACCTCTACTACGTCATAGAGTTGATTTTTATATTCAAATTCGTGGGCGTGTTCCCACTTGAGCAGTGTTTTGGTTTCGGCTTCTGTGAATTTTAGTACAGTGAGGTCTTTTTTATCCAAGCCAGCCATGATTTGTGTTTTAGCTTCAGCACGCGACCTTCCCTGCCTATATCGCAACCAAAGGTAGGTAGTCGCTATAGGCATACAAAAACAGAGAAGCAATAAAATACTGATGACTTTGGTTTTCATTTGTTGATTTACGATTTTTTCTTCATTAGACTTCTTGCGAAAGTATTTTTAACCCTTCTCCATTTGGAGAAGGGCAGGGTTGAGGTATCAAAAATAGCACTTTCGCAAGAAGTCTTTTGTCGTGTTTTCATGCCGTTGCCTGTGTCCCAAAGGCAACACTTCTTTCATTTGCATAATCCACGCTTGGGTAGTATTTTGATAACGACTTTAAAGATTAGGTAACTATTTAGCCCCCAGCCCCAAAGGGGAGTTTTTGTGTAAGTTTGCATTTAAACTTGCCTACCAAAACACTAAAATAGGCGAAAATTGGAGATAATTCTCCCCTTTGGGGTAGGGGGCTAAATAATTACAAAAATAATAGACTTCTTGCAAAATTGTTTTTAAAGACCTCCTGCCCACCCGCCATTTTTGAGGGAGCAAATAATTTTCCATTCAAAGTCCAAAAACTTTTATCCCTCCAAAAGTGTTGTGTTTTTGTATGACATTCTCTACCGAACTTTTAGCACTCAAGACGCTTGGCGACCTCAAGCGCGTGGATTATACCACCAAACCTATCAAAGTCGAGTTGCGCGATAACCTTATCCGCAACCTACAAAATCATCAAAATGTCTTTGCTGGAATATGGGGCTACGAAGATACAGTAATTCCTGAACTCGAACGCGCCATCTTATCCATGCACCACATCAATTTACTGGGGCTGCGTGGGCAGGCAAAAACTCGGATAGCTCGCATGATGACACGCCTACTTGACGAATATATACCTATAGTAACGGGAAGTGAACTAAATGATGACCCTTTCCTGCCCCTTTCGCGGTATGCACGTGATATAGTAGCCGAAAAAGGAGATGAAACGCCCATCAGTTGGTGGCACAGAGACGACCGCTACACCGAAAAATTAGCTACACCCGATGTTTCAGTAGCAGATTTGATAGGTGATATAGACCCCATCAAGGCGGCAAACTTGAAACTTTCTTATTCAGATGAGCGCGTACTGCATTATGGGCTTATCCCACGCTCACACAGAGGTATTTTTGTTATCAATGAATTGCCCGATTTGCAGGCAAGGATTCAAGTCGCTTTATTCAATATTTTGCAAGAGGGCGATATACAAATTCGTGGGTTCAAGTTGCGCCTACCACTTGACATTCAAATCGTATTTACTGCCAATCCTGAAGACTATACCAATCGCGGAAGTATCGTAACGCCTTTGAAGGATAGGATTGATAGTCAAATCATTACACACTATCCCAAAGACATAGAAACGAGCCGAAAAATCACTGCGCAAGAGTCCAACTTGCCTACCGCCCAGAAAAAAATGGTGCAATTCAATGAATTGGCGCACGTAATGGTAGAGCAAATCGCTTTTGAGGCACGTCAAAGCCCATACATAGATGCCAAAAGTGGTGTTTCGGCAAGGCTTACCATTTCTGCTTTTCAAAATATCATGAGTTCGGCAGAGCGGCGGGTACTGATAAATAACGAAACGCACAGCCATGTGCGCGTGGCGGACTTTTGGGGCGCAGTACCTGCCATCACAGGCAAGGTCGAACTCGTCTATGAAGGTGAACAAGAGGGCGCACACGCAGTTGCCCAGCATTTATTGGGCAAAATGATTCGTAGTCTTTTCTTGGAATACTTCCCTGACCCAGAGAAGATAAAAAAAATGAAGGACAAGAAAAACCCTTACAAAGTCATCACAGATTGGTTTGGCGATGGCAAGACTGTAGATGTTTTGCAAAATATGTCTTACAAAGAGTACCAAAAAGCCCTTTTTGATGTAGCTGGCTTGAATGACTTAGTAGAAGACTATCATGGCAAAGAAAGTTATGATTTGAAGCTGTTTTTGATGGAGTTTGCGCTACATGGGCTGGCGGAATATTCTATGCTTAGTCGCAATGTATTGAGCAATGGGCTTGAGTTCAAAGACCTGCTCGACAGTATGCTGAATATCAATATGGACTTTGAAGAAGATGAGTAAAAAAACCTTGCCTGCCCTGATGGGTAGGCAAGGTTTTTCGCTTGCAGAGAAAGATTATTTGATTTATTTGAATACACACAAATTTTATCGTATCTTTGCAAGTAATTTATATTTGTTGATATGATACTTGTCGATAGCCTTATTCGCAGTATTTTGAAGTGGCGTTTGCAGAAAATAGCGCACTTCATGCGCCATCCGCATGACGTGCAAGCCCAAACGCTTGAGCATTTACTTCGTTCTGCCAAAAACACCAGTTGGGGCAAGCAATACGACTATGCAACTATCAAAAACTTGCCTACCTACCAAGCGCGTGTGCCTATCTCGGCGTATGAAGACCTCATACCACACATAGACCGCATGATGCAGGGTGAGCAAAATGTACTTTGGCATCAGCCAATCCATTGGTTTGCCAAATCTTCGGGTACTACCAACGCCCGAAGCAAGTTTATCCCTGTTTCAAAAGATGCGCTGCGCCATTGCCATTTCCGCGTGGGGCGCGATGTACTGGCACTATATCTCGACAACAACCCCAAAAGTAAGTTTTTTTGGGGGCGCGGACTTTCTATAGGTGGGACTTATCAAAACTACCAAGACAAACAAGATATATTCGTGGGTGATGTATCGGCTGTGATAGTCCAGCATCTCCCTCGATGGGCGCAAAACCTACGCACCCCGCCTTTGCATATCGCTATGATGGACAAGTGGGAGGAGAAAATAGAAGCAATGGCAAAACATACTGTAAATCAAAACGTTACAAGTATGCTTGGCGTACCTACATGGACTGTAGTCCTACTCCAACGCCTACTTGAGATGACTGGCAAAACACACATAGAAGAAGTCTGGAAGGGTTTGGAGGTTTTCATACATGGCGCAGTGGCTTTCACGCCTTACAGGGCGTTGTTTCAAAAAATCGCGCCTACGCTCAGGTACATGGAGATTTACAATGCTTCTGAAGGTGCGTTTGGTTTGCAAGACGACCTCACACGCGATGATATGCTTTTGATGTTGGATTATGAAGTTTTTTATGAATTTGTGCCTGTGGCAGAGCTGGAAGCAGAAAATCCTACAGTTTATCCGCTTTGGGACATAGAATTAGATAAAAATTATGCCATGCTCATCAGTACAAGTGGCGGACTTTGGCGTTATAAGATAGGCGATACTGTAAAATTTACGTCCAAAAATCCTTATAGAATCAAAATAACAGGTAGAACGAAGCATTTTATCAATGCTTTTGGTGAAGAAGTGATAGTTGAGAATGCTGAAGAAGCCCTTACCTACGCCTGCACACAGACAGACGCGCTCGTAAGCAACTATACGGCGGGACCTCTCTATATGGTAGGCAAGGAACAAGGCGGACATGAATGGATTATTGAGTTTGAGAAAGACCCGCAAGATATGGGGCGATTCACAGAGCTTTTGGACAAAAAACTCAAAGAAGTAAATTCGGATTATGATGCCAAACGCTATCAGGACATTGCGCTGAAGATGCCACTTATTCACAAAGCCCCTTCGGGTACTTTCTATAATTGGCTGAAGAAAAAAGGCAAACTTGGTGGGCAATACAAAGTGCCGCGCCTTGCCAATACGCGCGAATACCTTGATGATATACTCAAAATATTCAAACCGAATAGGACGGAGTTTGGAAATTCCTGATTCCCTCGCCTGCCCTGCGAATTTTTGAAAATCCTTTTTATTTTATAAATAAACCTTAAAAAGACCTTATATTTTCATAACTTTGCGCTAACACTTACTGCCTCCTATAAGTTTTGGAGTTAAATATTTGACTGTTAATTTATTAAAATTAGACAGGCGGGCAGGCAAGTCTAAAATCTTAGCGCAACACATCATGAAAGGTAAAAATAACCCAATTCTTACAGGTCCGGGCGGAAAAATCCCTCCACAAGCCATCGAGCTTGAGGAGGCAGTATTAGGGGCGTTGATGATAGACAAAGAAGCTATCAATACTGTAATTGATATTCTAAAACCTGAAAGTTTTTATAAACCCGCCCACCAAGAAATTTATCAAGCCATTTTTTCGCTCTTTTCGCGCTCAGATGCTATAGATATGCTCACTGTAACGCAAGAGCTTCGCAAAATGGGCAAAATAGACATGGTAGGCGGTGCGGTGTATGTCATGCGCCTTACGAACCGCGTGGGTTCAGCCGCAAACATCGAGACGCACGCCCGAAACCTCAGTGAGCTTTCTATCAAGCGTGAACTTATCTCTGTGAGTGCCGAAATATTGGAGGAATCTTTTGAAGATGAAAGTGATGTTTTTGACCTTTTGGATAAAACTGAACAAAAACTTTTCCAAATATCAGAAAACAATATCCGCAAAAATACCTCACCCATCAATAACATTATCCCCAAAGCCCTCAAAGAAATAGAAGCCCGCAAAGACTTCAAAGATGGGCTTACTGGGATTCCTTCAGGCTTTACTGAACTCGACCGCGTTACGGCTGGCTGGCAAAAGTCCGACCTCGTCATCATAGCCGCACGCCCCGCTATGGGCAAATGCTTGGGCGCGGAAACCGAAGTTTTGATGTTTGATGGGACTATAAAACAAGCTAAAAATATAGCACTCGGCGATTTGCTGATGGGTGATGACTCCACCCCGCGAACGGTACTTTCACTTGCCACAGGCAGAGAGCGTATGTATCAAGTCTATCAAGACCACGCCATGAACTACCGCGTGAATGAAAGTCATATCCTTTCACTCAAAAAAAACAAAGAAGTCATAGACATAGCTGTCTTGAAATATACCGCCAAAACTCCCGAAGAACAAGGTACATACAGAGGCTACAAAGTAGCTGTAGAGTTTCCTGAAAAAGAAACCCCCGCGCCCCCTTATGAGGTAGGCTATGCGGTAGGCAAGGAAATTACAAATATCCCGCATATTTATCTTGCGAATAGTACCGCCAAACGCCTCGAGCTGTTGGCGGGACTGATGGATTCGGGAGCTATATATGCGTTGCCTTCCGAAGACCTTGCCTACCAAGTCAAACGCTTGGCAGATACGCTCGGCTTCCGAACTTCTATCGCTATTCGCAAAAATCCAACCCAAGAAACAGTTTCGTGTGAGGTGCGGTTGGTAGGCAAGGGCGATTCAATTCCTTTGCGCAATCCCAAAACAGCCTTGCCTGCCCACAAAAGCCGTTGGAAAGAAACGCCTATCAGAGTCCAAGCCGCTACGATAGATGACTACTATGGCTTTGTGTTAGACGGCAATCAGCGTTTTCTATTGGGCGACTGTACCGTAACCCACAATACCGCCTTTGCGCTTTCGCTTTTGCGCAATGCTTCGGTGCATTTTCATCACCCTGTAGCTATTTTTTCGCTTGAGATGTCTGAAATGCAACTTACCTACAGGCTACTCTCGTCTGAAGCTGAAATAGACAGCGAAAAAATAAAACGCCCCAACACAATGGAAGGCTACGAATGGGAACAACTCCGAAGTGGGGCAGAACGCATACGGAGCGCACCTATTTTTATAGACGATACGCCTGCCCTTTCGGTGCTTGAGTTACGTGCGAAGTGCCGAAGGCTCAAAGCACAATATGATATACAACTCATAGTCGTGGATTATCTACAACTTATGACTGCCAGCGTAGGCAAGGCAGGAGGACCTGGCAACCGCGAGCAGGAAATTTCTACCATTTCGCGCTCACTGAAAAGTTTAGCTAAAGAACTCGATGTACCTGTTTTGGCACTTTCACAGCTTAGTCGTGCTGTAGAAACACGCGGAGGAGATAAAAAACCGCAACTTTCGGATTTGCGCGAATCGGGTTGTATCACAGGCGATAGTCTGATAGTAGAGGCTACTTCAGGTAAGTTATTTACTATCAAAGAGTTGGCGGAGCGTACCACACAAGGCGAATTTACTTGTTTGGGAGCTACACCTGACTACAAAGTTACGCCACAAACTATGATAAAAGCCTTTTATTCAGGCAAAAAACAAGTTTTTGAACTCAAAACCCGCACAGGGCGCACTATCAAAGCAAGTGCAAATCATCCTTTCCTGAAATTAGAAGGCTGGACACGCTTAGACGCGCTCAAAGTAGGCGACAAAATTGCTACGCCTCGTAAAATAACTGTTACCAATCCCACCAATCCCATGAGTGAAGACGAGCTAATTTTGCTTGCGCACCTTTTGGGAGATGGCTCTATCTTGCCTACCAAACCGTATCATTATACGAGTGCGGACATGGAAAACATAAAAGTCGTAGAAGCGACTGCCAAAAGATTGTTCAATATAGATGGACGATTGGTGCAACAAGAAAATTGGTGGCATTATTATCTCACTTCGCCTTATCATCTTACACACAACGTAAAACACCCTATTACACTTTGGTTTGAACGCTTGGGTATCGAAAGGGTACGCTCTTACGATAAAGTCTTGCCTGCCCAACTATTCGAATGTGATGAGCAGAGAATCGCGCTATTTTTGAAACACCTTTGGGCTACAGATGGGAATGTGAGTTGGAAAAAAATAAAAAATCGTATGGATTCGGGGGCTATTTATTATGGTTCTTCAAGCGGAACATTAGCCGAACAAGTCCAGCACTTACTACTTCGCTTAGGGATTCAATCTACTGTTAGAATACAGAAAAAAGAAGGTTATCGAGATAATTATCATGTTTGGGTACAGGGTGCAACGCATATTTTAAATTTCTTACAAAATGTAGGTTGTTATGGAGAAAGAGGAAAAATAATCCCTGAAATGATAGAGGCAATAGAACAAATAGAAACAAACACCAATCTTGATGTAATACCTAAAGAAGCGTGGAAACTAATCATTGAAACTGAAAAAGAAGCCAAAGGAATAAGTTGGCGTACTTTTTCAAGTAAAATGGACATGGCATATAATGGCTCTGGACTCTTTAAAAATAGTATTGGCAGAGAAAGATTACAAAAAATAGCTACAGTCTTAGAATCTGAAAAAATAGCTAATCTTGCCAATTCAGACATTTATTGGGACGAAATCGCTTCTATAACTCCTCTTGAGGTAGAAGATGTATATGATGTTACTGTACCAAAAGTGAGTAATTTTTTAGCAAATGATTATATTTTACACAACTCAATCGAGCAAGATGCGGATATGGTACTTTTCCTGTATCGTCCTGAATACTACGGCATTACGCAAGATATGGAAGGAAATCCGACTATAGGAGATCGGAAGAGCACAC
>JAAFJK010000497.1 GCA_013298105.1 Cytophagales bacterium | reverse complement strand
CATTCATTTTGAGTGCTTTCAAGTAGTATTCGAGTGCTTTATCAAATTTGCTTTGAAAATCATACGCAATCGCTACATTGTTCAAGGCGTGTGCTTCGCTTTTTCGGTCTTTTAATTTCTGTGCTATCGTAAGGGCTTGATTAGCAAACGAATACGCTTTATCAAAATCTACAGGCGCGTATTCATATACCAAATCGCACAAGGCATTTACGCCCAGCGTGTCTGTAGGGTGTTTTTCGACTATTTGGCGCAAGCTGTCCACTTTCTTAAAATCTTGTGCGTGGGCAGGCAGGCAGGCAAGGAATAGACAGAAAAGCAAAAGTAAGTGTTTCATAAAAGCAAAGGTAATAGTTAGCCCCTAACCCCAAAGTAAAAAATAAATGGAATGATTTACAGCATGAGCAACCCCGAATGAGGTGGGGAAACGTAAATTTCACACACATTTCAATGATATTCCGTCCATTTTTTACATCTTAAATTAACCTACCAAAACAAGGGGGCTAAATAGTTATAAACAAAGTTATTGATTTTTTTTGAAGTTTGGTAGGCAAGATAAGGTTATTTACGTATATTTGCTAAAAAATTAGCATCTCTTTTATGGCATACAGTCAATTTAATTACAAGCGCACTCGAAGCGAATTAGGAATTTCTGAAGAAAACGTAATTTTCTTCACAGAAATAACTGCCATTCAGCCCACAGATACACTTTTAAATACCCTTCAACGAGCAGAAACGATAGCCCTTTTCAGTGAGAAGGCAAGGTCAGAAGGCATTGTTTTGCCCATTTTATTGGAAATACACGAATTGAACAAAAATAGATTTTCGGTGTATTCGGGGGCAGTCCTCAATGCAGACGATAGCCGACAACTGAATGGAGAGTGTGATTTTATTCTGAGCAGTGGCAAACAAAGTTTTGAGATAGAAACGCCTTTGTTTTGCCTTATCGAGGCAGAAGACCACGACATAGAAAAAAACATTCCACAGTGTATTGCACAAATGGAAGGTGCGAGAGTCTATAACGAAAAAGAAGGCAAGTTTTTGGAGGTCATCTTTGGTTGTGTTACTACAGGCACAGAATGGCAGTTTTTGAAATTGGCAGGCAAGACTTGTTTCATTGATAAAAAGCGTTATTATATCAACGACTTGCCTACCCTATTGGGCGTTTTGCAAAACATTATTGACATTCAAACCACAAACTTTTTACAATAATTTTGCATTATATCAATATAAAATATAACTTTTCATATTTTGCGTAGTGGTAGGCAAGGTTTTTCGAGGTTTTTATGTGTTTTCTGTATAAGATTGCGTGCAAAAAACTTAAATTACTATGAACCTAAGACTTGCCTGCCTTGCCTACCTGATAGGCATAACCGCCCAAGTCCATGCACAAGATGGACAGCTTACAGACCTTTCGGCTGATGGTGTGGGGGCGAAAATTGCCTTCCCTGCCTTGCCTACCAAAACCGTAGCCCAAAACGGAAATGTTACGAATTATACCTACCGCGCTACTGTAGGTACAGATACGTATATGCTTGTAGCAAGTACCTCCACAGGCATATTCCCCAAAGGAAATGCCAAACAGTCTTTTGATAATTCTGCTAAAAACCTTAAAAAAGTACAAAGTCAATCTGCTTTTACTTACCAAAAATACGAGGCGTACAAAGCCCAAGCGGAAATGAACAATGGCAATTTTTTGACAGCGCAATATGTAGCGCACTCAAAAATCAATATTCAAATGTTGGTCATTTCCAAAACAGCCACACCGCCAACAGGAAGTGATAAATTTTTCAATAGTTTAGTCATAACTGCCTTGCCTGCTGACGATAGCGAAAACACTAAACGTGTTTTCGCTGTAGGCGACAGGGTAGAAGTTTTTTACAAAGACCCTGTGCGGGGTGATACATGGCTTCATGCTATAGTGCTAAAAGTACAACCTGATGGCAAATATTTTGTGAATTATGATGCTTATGCCGAAAGTTATGACGAAGCCGTAGAACCTGAAAGAGTGCGTATGATGAACACGAATATTCAAGGAAAAGTACAATTTATTCCTGCCAAACGCGGGCAATCTGTTTCTGTGAATGGCAATCTTTCGCAAGGAAGCATCATGGAAGATTTGGAATGGGCAGAAAACAGTTCGAATGCCTGTTGGGTGGGCATCAGAAATGTAGAATTTCAGGGCAACCACGTTTTTTATTGGTTTGACTTGCCCAAAAAATCTGTTGTAAAAGTTACGATAATACCTAAAGGCAATAAACCCCGCGTAAATGTGTATGGTTTTGTGAGTTTTGATTTCAAATTTATCCCTCCAGATTTGCCGAGATGTATCAGTTGTGAGGCAGGTTTTCAACAATGGGTCGCCAATAATCCGCCTGATTTTACTAAAAGTGCAGGTGAGCAAAGCATTGAATTTAACGCTATCAGTTCACGTATGAAGGTTTTTGTAGGCGTTGCGGGTGCGAAAGGCTTTACAGCAGGCGATTATGAACTGAAAATTGAGATACGGTAATGTAGCACAGACGGCTCGTCTGTGTCCAATAAAACCACAGACGAGCCGTCTGTGCTACAAACACTTCTACCACAGACGAGCCGTCTGTGCTACAACTTTAAAAACTCCATGACTCAAACCAAAACCAAAGGCTTTCTTTCTGTAGAAGAATCGCCTCAAGAAATTGTCCTAAAACGCAAATGGCGTTATTGGTGGCTGTATGTTATTCCCTTGCTTTTGGGCGTTCTTCTTGACTATGTGTGGCTTCGCAAAGTGAGCGATATTATCAAAAATGACAATTTACTTGTCGCCTATGGATTTATCCCAACCGCTATTTTGCTAACCTATATGGGGCTGTGTGGGATTTTCAACACCATCATTTTTCGCATCAATGGCGAATTTATTGAGAGGAAAAGCCTCCCGCTGCCTTGGTTTGGAACTGTAAAAATCCTGACCAAAGATTTTCATAGTGCAGGCGAGATGGCTATCACAGAAACTCAAAAAACAAGAGTTTCGCGTGTGGGTGGGGTCAATATCATCACAACTTTGCCAAAACCTATCAAAACAACGACAGGTTATAAAGTCTGTCTTTACGTTCATAAAACGTGGTCTGATGGGCAAAAAAATGTAATAACCATTGATTTCCAAACATTTTCGCTTGGAGATTATGAAGCATCTGAATTTTTGGTGCTTTGTTTGAATAAGTTTAGGAAAGAGCAAACGCAGGTTTGAAACCTTGCCTGCCCAAATCACTTATGCTCAGTGATGCCTTTTTTTGAAAGTGGGGCAACTATTTCTGTCAAAAAGCCCAATCCATAACCTGTAAGTTGCACAAAAACTGCCCAAACCCCCATAGTCGCTACTTGCAGGTTTTTGGTTTTTACGACTGCATCAGAAAAAAGTAAACTCGCATACAATGCCAAGCAAAGCCCTTGCACTTGTGCCAAAAAGCTCGAAATAAACCACATAAAAGGAAATGACACCAAAAATAACAGAAAAAAGGCAGGAAAGGTATGTACCAATTTTAACTCTTTGGGATAATGCCTCCTTACGTTGATTCGAGCGCGTCCAAAAAAATGCAGTTGCTTAAAAAACTGCCGAAAAGAGGTGCGCCGTTTGTGATATATGTATGCCTTGCGTATCAAGCCTGTTTTGAAGCCAGCCTTTTCTATCCTGATAGCAAATTCTATATCCTCTCCCATGCGTGTCAGCAAATAACCACCTACTTTCTGCCAAACCGCCCTCGAAAGTCCCATATTAAAACTACGCGGTCTGAATTTTTCGGCACTGTGCTTGCCCCCGCGTATGCCTCCTGTAGAGTAAGGCGAAGTCATGGCATAGCTGATGGCTTTTTGGATAGGCGTAAAACTCTCATGCGAAGCATCTGGACCACCAAAGGCATCAAGCCAATGTGCGTGTAAATGTTCGTAAACTACTTGCAAATATTCACGTGGCAAGATACAATCTGAATCAAAAACTAAAAAATAATCACCTTCTGCAAGCGTAAAACCTGTATTGCGTGCAAAACCCTGCCCTGTATTTTGTTGGTAATGATAGCGTATGCGTAGGCGCGTCATGTAGGCAAGGGCGATATTTTCGGCTCGTTTGGTAGAGCCATCGTCTATTATAACTACCTCAAAATCAAATACATCTCTTTGATAGGCTTGCGCTGTAAGCGATTCTAACAGTTCCTGAAGCTCGTCTGGTCTGTTGTAAACAGGTATGATGATAGAAAATAACATAGATGATTTAAGATTTAAGATATACGATTTACGGCATCTTTCATAACCCCTAAAAAGTAGTTTACACTTTTCTACTTAAACCTGTAAGGTCTTTAAAGA
>JAAFJK010000583.1 GCA_013298105.1 Cytophagales bacterium | reverse complement strand
ATCTGTTATCGAGCTTTTACGCGGTTAGACAATACCAACAGACGCTTACGGCGTGGCTTCGCGTGAGTGAAATTATCATGTTATTTTATTTTCATTCCTTATCAAATTATTGTCAAAATAAATAATTATTTTTTTGCGGTTGTCAATCCAAAAAAAGACCGCGAATTATCCCAACCAAAAATTAAACTGTTGCAAGTTCTTGGACAGCAGGCTGTGCCAAAAATATGACGCTTTCAATTTGTTTTTGAACATTGAAAATAGGATAATATACCCCCAATAATTGCATACTTTCGCCTTTACTTGTGAGGTGCACATAATTGCCTAATTGGGCTTTTCCTTGCGAAAGTTCGTGCCAAAACTCTTGATTATGGGGCTTTTGGAGGCTGTGGGCAGGCAAGAGCGTGGTATGCGGTTGATTGCGGATTTGTCCGAGCGAGCGACCCATAGCTTTTAAATAGGGTTGATTTGCTTCTTGAACTATGCCAAAAGGCGTAAACTCTATGTAGTAGAATATTTGGCGAATGGCAGACCAACGTTTTTGGGCTTTGTCGAGGCTGTTTTGTACGCTTGTGATGTCGGTAGCTATGGCGACTATATTCGTTACGATGTCTTTTTCGTTGCGCAATGGCACAAAATGCACCCAAAAATGGAGTGGATTTCCATTCAAAGGATAGAAGGCAAGTTGTTGGTTTTGGGCAATTCCTTCGAGTACATTTTGCCAAAGGTGCTGAAAAGCGGTACTTTGAATGACGCGCTCGCCTACCAATTTGGAGATATTTTCATTGAAAATGGCATCTTCTTCATACCCCAATACTTCGAGCATCGGTTCATTTGCCCTGAAAATAGAGCCTGTCAAGTCCAGCTCCATAAGATTCAGACTTTTGTCAAAATCTTGGAATCGCGTTTGGAGGAGTTGGTTCTGATTGCCGTATTGATTGCGTTGATTGATGATGCTTTGCATCTCGTGGCGCATACCATCTTCTTGCGCTTGTACGAGGTCGCTGATGCGCTGTGCTTCTTGCAAAAGCCCTTGCGTTTTTTCGCCACTTTTGATAGAAGCGATAGCCGATACTATCATCTCGCCCACACTTTTTACGAACGCTATTTCATAATCTTGTAGCAAATGCAAAGAAGCCACCTCAAGCACGCCCAGCACTTGCCCCTCGTTGTTTATCATAGGCATGAGCAAAACCGCACGCGGAGCCGCTCCGCCCAAACCAGACGATACTTCGGTATAGTTTGCGGGGACTTGTGGCATATAGACAGGTTCTTTTTCGAGCCAAATTTGCCCAATCAAACCTTGTCCACGCGCTATTTTCTTCTCTATGAAGCGTTTGCGGTCGTAGGCATAGACAGATTTTAGTTCCAAAAATTCTTCGTCTTCTTCTGCCTCTTGTAGTACGAATATCGCGCCTTGATTGGCGTTCAGGTATTTTACCAAGTTTTTGATAAGTGCATCATAAAGGCTTTGTGCATCTGCATATTCTCTCAAAAGATTGCTAAAGAGCGCGATGCCTTCGTTGGTTCGGTTGCGCTCCATGTCGCGGAGTGTGATTTCATTCAAGCCTTTATACATCTCGCGGAGGGCAATTCCCAGCTCGCTATGCTCGTAAAATAGGGGTGTTTCTTTTGAAAATTCGCCTATTTTTATTTTTTCTGCAAATTCTTTGAGTTGTTTGAGTTGGTTGGTAAGCGATTGAAGGTTCAGGGCTACCGTACCTGTTTCGTCATTGGTAAAGGGCAAATCCTTGGGCAAATTGCCGTCTGAAAGCATTTTGGCGTAACTTGCCAAGGCATTGGCGCGACTTGCTACACGATTGCCGAGCGCGATGGCTAAGACTATCCCAAGCGCAAGTGCCAAAAAACCGCTAAGAGCCGTAATAAACCACGTCTGGACGAATGCCTTGTCAAAACTTTGTCTTTCCTCCTCATAGTATTGGGTAAGAAGGTGGTGCATTTCATTGATATTCACGCGCACGACACTATAAAGTGCTTTTCCGCGCTGTTGGTAGAATCGGAAAGCCGATACTTCTTTGTCTATTTGTTTTTTTTCTTGTTCTTCGCGCAATACCTTGACTACATCATCTTGAATCCCCTGAAATTTGCGCAAATTCAGGCGTGTTTCTTCGTATTTTTTGCGCAACGCGCTCTGCCCCCACCTGAATTTGTGTTGCTCAAGCGAATCTAAGGCTACATTGACTTCGTTTTGCCATACGCTCCTTCGGATATTATCCATGTCTTCTTTGGGTTCGAGGAGTTGATTTTGCCAGTTGTGCATGGTCTGTTGCATAGAAGCCTGTAACTCTCTCAAAAAAGAAACAGTGGTATAAGCTCCTTGCTCAAGGTAGTTTTTTTGGTAGGTAAGTTTATTGATTTGGGTATAGTTCAACCATGCCAAAAACAACATCAGTCCCAAAAGCCCAATGACTGTAATCGTAAGTCGGCTCGTGAGGCTATTGATGGTATGCCAAAAACGTTGGAAGGGAGTCATAACATTTATCATTTAACAAGAAACATTTAACATTTAACAAGGAGCATTTAACATTTAACAAGGAGCTATTTAAAGTATTGATTATTAGTTAATTAAAAATAACCTTTCAACCCTTCAACCTTTTACCCCTTCAACCCTAACCATCAACTTTCAACAATCATGCCTAATTAGCTGAGTAGGAAAATGCCTGTCAAACTAAGTAAAAAATAAGGAACAAGTCCACCTGCGCCTGCATAGTCTTGGGCTATCCTTTGCCCAAAGAACAACATACAAAGCACTATGGCAGAGAGTTCACAGCCTAAAAGTGCAAACTTGGTATTTCCCCAAAAAAGTATCTCAAGACAGCCCACACCACAGAAAATGCCTGCCGCCACTTCCAAAAATGTAACTACCCCTAACATAGAAGGCACAAAATCTTTCAAAAAGGTTTTGGCAAAATGCCCCTTCAACCAGTCGAGATTGCCTTGCCAATTCAGCACTTTGTCTAAGCCAGATTGCAAAAATAGGATTGCCAAAAAAACGGCTATGATAAGTTTGGAGAAAACGGCGGGGGCTATAAGTTCTAAGAGTAAAAGCATGGGGAAATGGGGGGACAGGGAAGGTGATAACGGG
>JAAFJK010000599.1 GCA_013298105.1 Cytophagales bacterium | reverse complement strand
AGGGAATGGCACTAAAGCTGGTGTTAAATATGCTTCTCTTTTTTCATAAGGCGTATTTAATAATTCAAAAATCGCTAAAATATGCATGAGCATTTGAGTATCATGTTGTTCTGTAAATTTATCAATGTATTCCCAAAAAATGTTTTTTTCAAAAATGCCTGTGTCGTCTGCAAACATACAAAACACCAAACGTACTAAAAGTAAATCTAATTCTTGCGCGTCCATCTTAGTATCTTGCATTTGTTCGTGCAATTTTCCTAAAAATTCGGCAGTTTTTACGTTTATTTCATCTGTATCTTTATAAATACGGGGTTGATACCCTATCATGAACATAAAAAGATGGATATTTTTAACCAAATCTTTTAGCACAAAATCATGTTGTATGTCATTTATGAGGTCGTACAACCTAAATTTTTCAAAATCTGTTACTAACACATATTTAGGCAATTCGTACTCTTTCAGCCCCTCGAAATAGTCGGTAGCTTGTTTGTAGGCTCGGTCTAAATCTTTGCCTCGTGATTTATGTTCTACCAATAACTCACCTTTCCAAAGCAAGTCGATGTAGCCTTGCCTACCATCTTGTTTTTTGACAGGCTTCTCAAAAGAGGCAAATTTATAGCGTTGAATACCAAAGATTCTAAAAAAGTCGTCCCAAAAAGATTTGGCTTCAGCGTCTTCTGAAGTTTCGTTTTCCCATTTTTGCACGAAGGCAAGGGCATTGTTTTTGATTTCGTTTAAGGTAATGGGCATATTGTCAAAAAGTGTAAAATTATAACAAAAATCTATATGATTGGGCAAAAGTAAGGCTTTTTTTAGTAAAAACAAAAAACGCCCTGTTATCCGTATTCTATGACTACGGACTTCGAATATAAGCGGGTTTTCAAGTATTTTTGATTGTCTGACAATTTTTGTGGAGTTGAAAACTGTAGTTGCGACTTTAGTCGCAATACGCGCTATTTATTGCGACTAAAGTCGCAAATACAGCCCATTCCACAAAAATTGTCAGAGAAGCGTTATTTTTTGTCCCTAACATAGTATTTTGTTCCAAAAATAGTTTGTTTTTTCAAAAAAAAACGCTATTTTTGCACAAAATTATAAAACGTATGAAAAAAAATATCCTCACAGTCCTCGTCTTGTTTTTGGTAAGCACAGTACAAGCTCAAGACTTTGTAACGTCCTACGATATGTTCAATGCCGCAAAGGTTTCTTACTTCAACCTTGCAGATGGTACTAAAGTAGAAGCCAAAATAGACCGCGTAAAACGTGGCAAAGGCGGCTTGATTGAAGAAATCACAGTCTTCAAAGGAAACGACAAGAAAAACAAAACTGTCTTGAAAGCCGCAGATATAGCGACTATGTATCTGAATCCAAGCGGTTTGGATAAAATGTCAAAGGGGTTAGACAAAGCCTACAACATAAACCAATGGGACAAAAGTACCAATGTAGATGATAAACTCATCAAAGAAGGCTATGCGTACTTCGAGTCTTCAGACGTAGTTGTAAAAAAAGAAACTAAAAAAGCCTTGCTTCAGTTGCTCAACCCTCATTTTTGCACCAAAATAAAAGTTTATCAAGACCCTTTTGCGGCAGAAACAACGGGCTTAGCCGTAGGAGGTTTGCAAGTTACGGGGGGAGATGACAAATCTTACTACATCAAGGTTGGTACAGAAACAGCCACGCGTGTAGCCAAGAAAAACTATCGTGAAAACTTCTTAACCCTTTTCAAAGATTGCAAAGAGTTCACTTCTAAGTGGGACAGTCCTAAGTGGGCAGATATAACTAAACATATCTTCACTTATTCAGAAACGTGCAAATAATTCCTTAGAATACTTGCTCAAAACCGTTTATTTTCAACGATTGTCAAGGTCTGCGACCATTGACAACGTTAAAATAAACGGTTTTTAATTTTTACTTACTCTACTCCAGCAATGTCCAGTTTATTTTGAGGCTTTGTGCAGAAGCATAATAATATTTCCCTTGTTGTTTTTTGAGGACTATATCCGTGAGTTTTGGGAAATTAAGTCCCATACTTTTGGAAAGTTCTTTGTGATAACCAAAACGCATTTCAAGTAAAAGCGCACCCTCTTTCATATTTTTCAATATTTTTTCGGTAAGCTGTGCCATGATTTTATTGTCTTTGATAGGCGAAAAAAGATAGACCACATCAATTTCTTGATAGATTTCGGGTTGTATCTTAAGTGCGTCAGCGTGTATGATGTCTATTTGCTTTTGTTGTATAAACTCTTGCAGGGCATTCTGGCTGATTTGGACAAGTTTTTTTGAATATTCTAATCCTACACTTTTGGTAAAGCCCCAGCAGAGCGAGGCATACAGCTTTTCTCCATTGCCTGAACCCACATCTAAAAAAGTCTTATGCTGTGGTGCTTTAAAATTCATCAATACAGCATTAAATTTATTCAAATCATATAAGATGCCTTGCTCATATTCAGGCTTCTCCTCCTGCAAATAGTTATCCACTTTGCCATAGATACAAGTGATGACTTTATTCTTATAGGCACTGTCTTGGCTTTTTTGGCAATAGTTGTAAATGTCCAATAGGCTCACTTTCAGGCTATCCATTTGCTTTTGCAAGACCTGATTGGGTGTTTTGAGGCTTATATTGGATAAAAATTTAGTTTTAATCTCAGCAGGGCTTTCCGTTTTTTCACAACAAAGCAAGAGGCAGGCAAGCGCACCATACAATAGCGGTTTGAGTAGCATTTGAATCAATAGTCCTATTTTTTTGCAAAGCTATAAAAAAAAATGCAATTTGCCTGCAAGCTATACGCTTAGGAACTGAAATAAATAGATTCATCTTTTGCAGTTTCCACTCGTTCCTATTCTGAGGAACGAGTAGAAAATAACTTGAGCATATTTAGCCACGCTGTAAGCGTCTGTTATCGAGCTTTTACGCGGTTAAGCAATACCAACAGACGCTTACAGCGTGGCTTCGCGTGAGTGAAATTATCATGTTATTTTATTT
>JAAFJK010000614.1 GCA_013298105.1 Cytophagales bacterium | reverse complement strand
GGTTTGCATCGCCTCACTCATTTGGAGGCTACGCTCGGCATAGCTTATGCTTTTTTGGTAATCGCCTTTTTTTTGATACGTTTGGGCTATGCCATTCAGGATAGGAACGATTTTTTTCTTCTCGTTTAGTTTTTCGTGAACCTCGAGGCTTTTTTCATAACATTCGAGGGAAAGGTCATACTTGCCTTGATTTCTATATACCGCACCAATACTACTCAAAATACTTGCTACGCCTCGTTTATCGCCCAATTTATCCCTTATTTCCAAACCTTTTTGCAAGGTTTCTAAGGCTTTCTCTGTCTTCCCTTGTGCATCATAAATAACGCCTATGTTGTGTAAACTTCTGGCAACGCCTTGTTTATCGCCTATTTTTTCTTTAATAGCCAAACATTTGTAGTAATATTCTAAGGCTTTTTCAGATTCGCCTTGACTGCTGTAAGTGTTGCCAATGTTATTCAAACTTCGTGAAACGCCTTGTAAATTGCCTGCTTTCTCATCTATATCCAACGCCCGTTGGTGGTTTTCTAAAGATTTGGTAAAATTGCCCAATTCGCCATAAATACTTCCAAGTTGGTTCAAGTTTTTGATAATGTCTCGATCATTT
This sequence comes from Cytophagales bacterium, assembly GCA_013298105.1. Taxonomy (GTDB): domain Bacteria; phylum Bacteroidota; class Bacteroidia; order Cytophagales; family Microscillaceae; genus RDXI01. The sequence goes on along the minus strand of JAAFJK010000614.1, from coordinate 2,284 downwards.
TTCAATTTCTCACTCAAGGCTAAACTTTTTTGAAGATAAGACAAGGCTTGAGTATAATTCCCTTTGGCTTCGTACATAGTGCCTATGACATAACAGGCATTATTTTTACCTTTGTCAAATCCTATTTTCTCACTTATTTGGAGTGCTTTCTCTCCTATATAGATGCCAGTATCAGGTTTTGATATGCGGTATTGCTGGGATATACTACTTAAAATCAGGCTTTTAGATGAGTCGTGTCGAGTGTGTAGATAGGCTTGCGACAAGCTATCCAAGACTCTTTTATTTTGAGCTAAGACGATAGGGACACTGCCTAAAAACAGGAGTGCAAAAAATATTTTTCGCATAAGATTGATTAACAGATTTTTTACGAAAAGCTCTTTCGTTCGGAATCTTTTTTACCCAAAGCACAAATTTAATGCAAAACTATCAAAATAAAAGTTTTATTCATATTTTATGAAAAAAAAACATATTTCTTTAAGGAATATGTGTGCTTGGTTACTTGTCCAAACGTTCATTTATCTTGTGAGGCAGGCACAAAAAACTAAACGTTACTTGAAAACGAAAATCTACGCCACTGTCGAATATGCTATAGTTTTCTAAATTATAGTACCAATACACAAACACCTCGCCTCCCGCTTGATAGTATTTTTCCAGCAGTTGGAACAGTTCATGAAAGTTTCTTTTTGCGCTTGTGTTAAAGTAAAGCATATCTATATTTACCAAGAGCTTGGGTGTTTGATTTTTATCCAAAAATTTATTCAAACGAAGGAATAGCAAGGAAAATATCTGTGCCGTTTTCTCATGGTATGCCTGCCCTGTGATGCGCAAGAAGCCTGTTTGTTCATCAAAAAATATGGCAGGCAAGTCTTCCTCGTCTTTTGGAGTGTGGTCAGAAAGTTTGATTATGCGTTGGTCATAAAGCATAAGATAAAAGAATATTTGCTTTGAATACAGGTGCAAAGATAGCATTTGGATTCTTTCCCAAATATTATTTTCGATAACCAGCACTTGTATATAGACAAACTCCTTTATACCTCCGTTTAATTATTTTGCGCCATAGTTTTTTGTAACGATTGCTCGTCTGTCAATCTATGTATCAAGCTCCAGAGGCGTGTATTCTCACGTTGTAAGTCTTTGATGTGCATATCTACGTTGGTATGCAGGTAAGGTACAGATGTCCCATCTTGATTTTGGATAGTACCGCCTGTAAGTACCACTACGCGCGTATCAGGAGAGAGTAATTCTTGAAAGGTAAGCCCCAATTTTTCGGCAATCTTCTCCAGTTGAGAAAGTGAAATATCTGCATCACCTACTTCCAAGCGATTGTACGTTTGTTGTGAGCTATTCATGGCTTCGCCCATCTCTTTTTGAGAAATTCCTTTGCTTACGCGGATTTCTCTAATTTTGGATATGATGTCTTTTATATTTTTACTAAGCATAACGGAAATTGGGTAGGTTACATTTATATTGGGTAAAGAACACAACTAAAAAATTTGTTTTGTTCGTTTTTAGTCCTAATTTTGCACAAAAACAAAAAGCAATTTTAGTAAAATACACAAATAATCATTAAACCCAACACCTTCAATGGATAATATTTTCAAAGACTCAGTACCCGATTATTTGCATAATTCAACTGCTTTTTATGTCATTGCCACTGACTTAGCAGGTAAATACGCCTATACAAACCATCTGTTTGCCAAAAAGTTTGCTTTTATTACAGATAATTTTATAGGTAAGGACTGTACTACTTTGGCTATACACCCTGAAGAAATACAGCTTTTGCATCATGTAGTTGCCAAATGTTTTGAAAACTCACACCCCATCAGCATACATTTGCGTAAGCCTGATGCAAAAGGAGATTATTACTGGACAAATTGGGAATTTTCTGTTTTGCAAGACACAAATGCTACTCCAATAGGGATTTTTTGTATAGGCTATGACATTTCAGAAAGTGAGCGATTGCGCTATCATGTCCAGTCGCTTCTGGCGCAATTAGAAGAAAAAAATGAAACCCTGAAACGTCAAAACGAAGCCCTCCGCGAGATAGCAAGGCGCGAATCACATGAGATGCGCCGCCCTTTGGCAAATATTTTGGGGCTGGTAGATGTCATCAATCTGCAAGAACAAGAAAAAGCACAATATATTAGCCAACTCACCCAAGTAGCCAAAGAATTGGATAGCGTAATTCATAAAATAGTACACACAGCCAATGAAAATGAATCAGATGAAATGCTTTAGCTTGCGCTTTTCCTACCAAAATCTGCAGGTATTTCGCCCCAGTATT
>JAAFJK010000281.1 GCA_013298105.1 Cytophagales bacterium | reverse complement strand
TCCTGGAGCGGGTGGAGGTGTTTATAATACAGGTGTCGCGCCTTTAGTGGGCGAGTGGAGTCATCTTGCAATCGTGCATACAGGCAGTGCTTGGCGACTTTACAGAAATGGTGTGCAGGTTTATGTACAGGGAGCGGTTGTAACTAATACACCTACCACCTCTTTTTACATAAACAATCTTTTCCTATATGGATTAGCCACACACAGAGCTTTCAAAATAGAGGAATTTCGCGTTTGGGAAAGTGTACGCACAGCTACCGAAATCCGCGACAATATGCACCTCACGCTTACAGGTAGCGAGGCAGGACTGAAAGCCTATTACCAATTCAATGAAGTTTCAGGCAATGCTATGGACAAAATAGGTGGCAGAGATTTAACGCTTCACAATGGCACAAACCAAATCGCCTCTACTGTTTCGGTAGCCAAAGGCGTGAGTTTCACAAGTTTTGTAAATGGTACTGGAGTTTACAATTTTACAGGGACAGGCTGTAGCCTCAACTTTGCGGGAACTATACCAAGCGGAGAAGTATCTGTATATCGTTTGGAAGGCACACCTTCAAGTCCCGCGCTTTCAGGCAATAGTGCCTACAGTCGTTATTATTGGGTAATCAACAACTATGGCACAAATGCAGGTCTTAGCGTAACACCCACTTTTACACTTGGCGCAAATGTCGTAAATCTGGAAGATGTCAATAACCCCACCAACATGATTTTGAACAAACGCCCCACCAACAGCAATGGCGCGTGGACACAAATCACAGGCACAAGTGCGGACAGACCCACAGGAAACGTAACATTTAGTAGCATCAGTAGTTTTAGCGAATTTGGCATATCCTCAAACAGTATTACACCACTTCCTATCACGCTTTTGGGATTGAAGGGTAGAAGGGTAGAAGGGACAGAGGAAGTGAAACTCGAATGGACTACATCGGCTGAAATCAACAATAAAGGATTCGAAATACAAGTTTCCGATAATGCACAAACCTATAAAACTATTTCATTCGTAGAGAGCAAAGGCAACCATACAACCATACAATCCTATAACCATACAACCATACAACCATACGACAGTTATTACAGGCTTCGCCAAGTAGATTTTGATGGCTCGTTTTCGTATTCGCCTGTAGTCTTTGTGGAGGGCGTGGCAGGCAAGGTGTTGGTCTATCCTAATCCGAATAATGGGACATTTACAGTTTTGGTAGGTAAAAGCCCCCTAACCCCCGAAGGGGGAAAAGTGCGCCTATTTAATGGACAAGGAATAGAAATGCCTCTGACACTCTCTTTTTTAGGACAGGGGGTTACTATCTCCCCTTCGGGGTTGGGGGCTTTTCCTGCAGGTGTGTATTTCTTACATACGGTTGTGGCAGGCAAGGTAAAGGTTACAAAAGTAATCATTGAAAGATAAGAGTTGAATATTAGGAAATAAACAAATCAACTATCAATAAATCAATAAATCAATAAATCAATAAATCAATAAATCAATAAATCAATAAATCAATTTCCCTTTTATCATTATGTTAAGCGAATTTCGCAAAAAGAAAGTAAAAAGAATTTTCGAATTCTATGATGTGAATCGTAACGGAGTTATCGAAACATCAGACATTGACGGCATCTGTGATACATTTTGCCACGAATACGGCTGGGCAAAAGGCTCTGAAACAGACGTAACCTTCCGCGCAGGGTTTCATGCACTTTGGTCTGGGCTTATCACTGCCGCAGACGTGAACAAAGACAACAAAGTAAGCCTTGAGGAGTTCTATGCGAACTATGACGTAACCATCAAGGATTACGAGGCATTCCACCAGTACATCTATCCGTTCTTCCCTGGATTTTTCCCTGTGTTGGATACAGATGGCGACCATGATTTATCTTTTGAGGAGTTCTCACGCTTTTATCGTGGTTTCCGCAACACAGATGCAGATGCGACTGCCGCCTTCCCTTTATTGGATTTTGACAGCAATGGCATCATCACGCGCGATGAGTTCTTCTTGGCGTTTTATCTCTTTCACATGAGCGAAGATGAGGCGCACCCCAGCAAGCATTTCTTTGGTATATTGAAGTAGGGGAAACAGGTTTACGGGAGAACGGGTTTACAGGGGAATAAAAGTCTGCTTACCTATCCACCAGTTTTCCAGTCCACCTTTAAGCCCCTCCCCATAAAGACAATTTGTTTTGTAATAAGATGTTCAAAAAACCCGCACCTTTTGGGTGTGGGCTTTTTTCTATAACTTCTGACACTAACGGATTGTGTAGTATGGTAATAAAAAGCCTGAAATTGATTATAAGGAATGAAAATAAAATAACATGATAATTTCACTTACGCAAAGCCACGCTGTAAGCGTCTGTTGGTATTGCCTAACCGCGTAAAAGCTCGATAACAGACGCTTACAGCGTGGCTAAATATTCTCAAGTTATTTTTTACTCCTTCCTAAAATGTATTTTTAGTACCTTACAATTCAATAGTATCAGCAATTTCTTTTAAAAACAGGCAATAATCTTCAGGCAAAGTAATTTGATACTGTTCCTCGAAAGCACAAATTTCGCTCTCCTTCAAAGTAGAGTAAAATTACTCATGAATGTTTACCCCCATTCTATCAAACTTCATCTTTAATAGTGTTTTTGATACAGTGTATTCACGCAAACATAGCTCAAGTTGGTTCTCTGACATTTTTTGTGGCGGGGAAAAAGAGTGCTATTTGTCCTCCTGAGCGAAGCACGAGATTGTTCGATTTGCTGATAATGACAAACTCGGTGCTTCCACAAAAATTATCAAACAACCCTCAAGTATCTTTGCGGTTTGCAAAAACCTAAACCAAACTCCTTGCCCTTTCAGGCACAAAGCCAAGTATGATGTCTATTTTGGCAATGCCTCTTGCCTCTAATTCGTCAGCTATCAACGCATCAGTATTGTTTTGATGAATCCAAACCTTGCCTGCTGTGATAGCCAAATGGAACGCCACCAAGTAAATATACTTATGATTGTGCCAACCTATAGAAACAAGTTGAAATTGTTGATTTTCTTTATCTACAATCAGGTGCGCTTTCACATCAGGTGTGAGCGTTTTTTTGATGCTCGCATACTCTTGTAGCAAGTCTATAATGATTTGTTGGTATTTTAGGGTGTTATCCATGATACTATTTTTTCTTGTTGAACATCAAAAACAAGGATAGAAATTTGAAAACGTTGCACCACTTTTTGAATAAAATCACGTTGAAAAAAGCCTTGCCACGCTTCTTGTGGAATAGCTAACCAAACTGTGCGTGTGTTATCCAATTCTTCCAAAGATAAACGGTAGTTTTCATATTGCCCCAAAGCCTTGTGAAATTCTGAAACGGGCGATTGATTGATAAACGATTTAAGTTCTACAGCTATTTTGGTTTGGTCTTTTTGCGCTCCTATCAATTTTTCTGCACCTAAATCTGCCAAGAGTTCTACCTCGCCTATTGTCAAATCCAAGGGATCATCAGTAATAAGCCACCCATCATTTTCAAGGGCTTTACGAAGTGTGGAATGATAAAAGTCTTTGCGTGACATATTTACAACGTTTACACAAACATAGCTTAAATTTTCTACTTTTCCAAAAAAATCTGATTCTTTGTAAAAAAACAAGTTTTTGTGTGTTTACTGAAAAAAAAACTTGCCTACCACGCGGGCAGGCAAGGAAAAAATCAGGAAGTCTATTTCAACCAACCTTCTATTTCTTCTTTAGTAGCGGGTTTTACGGTTTCGAGTTTCATTTTTTTGCGCATACCGCCTATGTCGTTCAGGAGCTTGCCTGCACTTGCCTGCCTGAGTGCCTCGATGGTATTGAAGCCCATTTTTTGCAAAATCGGAACAAGTTCTTCGCGCACTCCGATAGCTACATAATCCGCTACTTCTGCCACTTCAGCGCGTTTTTCAGGACGCATTTGAGGGAAGAAAAGTACATCTTGAATAGAAGCCTCACCTGTCATGAGCATCGTGAGCCTATCCATGCCTATGCCCATACCTGACGTGGGAGGCATACCATATTCTAAAGCACGCACAAAATCCAAATCAATAAACATAGCTTCGTCATCACCTTTGGCAGAAAGTTTTAATTGGTCTTGAAAACGCTCATATTGGTCTATAGGGTCATTCAATTCTGAATAGGCATTGCAGAGTTCTTTGCCATTTACTATGAGTTCAAAACGTTCAGTGAGTTCGGGATTGTCGCGGTGTTTTTTGCACAAAGGCGACATCTCGATAGGATAATCTGTGATAAACGTAGGTTGTATCAAATGACCTTCACACAATTCACCAAAAAGTTCATCAATCAACTTGCCTTTGCCCATAGAAGGCGCAACTTCAATGCCTTTTTGCTGACAAAATGCTCGCAATTCATCCTCGTTCTTGCCTGCGATATCAATTTCGTTGTTTGAATATTTGAGTATAGCATCACGCATAGTCAGGCGGGCAAAAGGACGTTTGAAATCAATTTCGTTCTTGCCTACCGTAACTTTAGTAGTGTTATGCAAAGCAAGTGCGACTTTTTCAATCATTTCTTCAGTGAAATCCATCATCCACAAATAATCTTTGTAGGCAACGTAAATCTCCATGATGGTAAATTCAGGATTATGCGTCCTGTCCATACCTTCATTTCTGAAATCTTTGGCAAACTCATACACACCCTCAAAACCTCCCACAATCAAACGCTTCAAATACAGCTCATTCGCAATGCGCAAATAAAGCGGCATATCAAGCGCGTTGTGATGCGTAATGAAAGGTCTTGCGCTCGCACCACCAGGGATAGCTTGCAAAATAGGCGTTTCCACTTCCAAATAGCCTTGAGCGTTGAAAAAATCACGCAAAGTTTGGTAAATTTTAGTGCGTTTTACAAAAGTTTCGCGTACTTGTGGATTTACCACAAGGTCTGCATAGCGTTGGCGATAGCGAAATTCGGGGTCTGTTACAGCATCATATACCTTGCCTTCCTCGTCTGTTTTGACCACAGGCAAGGGGCGTATTGATTTCGCCAAGACTGTCATTTTTTCTACATGAAGACTAATCTCGCCTACCTGTGTACGAAAAATATAACCTTCCACGCCTATAAAATCGCCAAGGTCTAAAAGTTTTTTGAAAACTGTATTATAAAGCGTTTTATCTTCATCAGGGCAAATATCATCTCTACGCACATAGATTTGGATTCTGCCTGTATGGTCTTGGATTTCAGCAAAAGAAGCACTGCCTTGCACGCGCATACTCATGAGCCTACCTGCGAGGCGTACCTGTTTATAATTGTCAGGGTGTTTATCAAAATTTTCGTGAATGTCTGCAGTATGGTGTGTGAAGTGGTATTGCGCTGCAGGATAGGGTTCGATGCCCAAATCTCGGAGTTGTTTCAACTTGTCGCGCCTTAGCTGTTCTTGTTCGCTGAGCATAGTATATTTTTTTAATATTTGTGCAAAGGTAACAAAAACAGAAAAAAAACAGAAAAAAAAAGTTTTTTTTTGTTATTATACGAATTTTGTCTATTTTGGCTACCTAAAATAAAGAGTAAACTTCAAACGCTACTTTTATGTCTGAAAAAGTAAAACTTATTATAGAAGGGAAGGAATATGAACTTCCCGTCATCACAGGTACTGAGGGCGAAAAAGCTATAGATATTAGCAAACTTCGTGACCTTACGGGCTATGTTACGCTGGACATAGGCTACAAAAATACAGGGGCTACCCAAAGTGCCATTACTTTTCTTGATGGCGAAACGGGCGTACTGCACTACAGGGGCTATCCTATCGAGCAGTTGGCTGAAAAGTCAAATTTTTTGGAAGTGTCCTATTTGCTTATTTATGGCGAGCTACCGACTGCCGAGCAGTTTGCCAAATTTGAGAATGGTATCCGCAGGCGTACACTCGTAAACGAGGATATGCGCAAAATTTTTGATGGTTTCCCTGTGAATGCGCACCCGATGGGCGTGATGGCGGCACTTGCCTCCTCGCTGGCTACTTTCTATCCCAATGCAGTCGACCCGCGCAAAGATAGAGATGCGACAGATTTGCGCATCTACAGACTTTTAGCAAAAATGCCGACTATAGCGGCTTGGGCTTACAAAAATTCACATGGACATCCTTTGAATTATCCCAAAAACAAATATAACTATTGTGAGAACTTCCTCTACATGATGTACGCCTTGCCTACGGAGGAATACGAACCAGACCCTGTAGTAGTAGATGCTTTGGATAAGTTGTTTATTTTGCACGCAGACCACGAGCAAAACTGTTCTACTTCTACTGTGCGCCTTGTGGGTTCTTCGAAAGTAAGTCTTTATTCGTCTATCTCGGCGGGTATTAGCTCGCTTTGGGGTCCTTTGCATGGCGGTGCAAACCAAGAAGTGATTGAGATGCTTGAACAAATCAAAGCCGATGGCGGAGATGTAAGCAAATATATCCTCAAAGCAAAAGACAAAAATGACGACTTCCGCTTGATGGGCTTTGGACATAGGGTTTATAAAAACTTTGACCCTCGCGCCAAAATCATCAAAAAGGCTTGCGACAGCATTTTAAATAAATTGGGCATCAATGATCCTGTGCTTGAGATTGCTAAGAAGCTCGAAGAAGCCGCGCTTTCTGATGATTATTTTGTAGAACGCAAATTATATCCAAACGTAGATTTTTATTCGGGTATCATCTATCGCGCTATCGGAATCCCTGTGAATATGTTTACGGTGATGTTCGCACTCGGCAGGCTACCAGGTTGGATAGCCCAATGGCTTGAGATGCGTGTAGAAGACCAGCCTATCGGTCGCCCTCGCCAAATCTATACAGGCGCAACCCAACGCGACTATGTAGGTATGGAAGGCAGAAAATAAAAACAAAAAGCGCACTTGAAAGAGTGCGCTTTTTTTGTGCCTTGCCTGCTATTAAGTCATGCGCACTTTCCTGCCCTGAAACGCCTCAATATTCTCCAAACTATCGCCATTTTTGCTTACCAGCCATAGGATTGGGCAAATAGATTTTATGTCAGGATTTGGTCCGTAGGCATCAGTAAAGTAGATAAGCGCGTCTGGTCTATAGGTAGTATTTGCCCATCTGATAGGTGCATCAAAGGCTGTACCGCCTCCGCCTGTGGTATTTTGTGGAAGTTTGCCTGCATAGAGATAGGTGCTACCAATCGTGGCATCACACTCTACTACCATGACTTCAACGCCTTGTTTCCAGATATGGTATATTTCATTAAAAAACTCTCTCAATTCGTCTTGGCTGATACTGCCCGAAGTATCAATGGCTACCAATATTTTTTGTTTTTTCTTTACTTTGATGCCAGGATTTGTGCCGTATCTTTTTGAGGGACGGCGCAAAGTATTTTTCAATTTGGTTTTGCTACTACTGGCGGCAAAGAGGCGCAACATTCTACGCCAATTCACGACAGGAATTTGCGAAATTTGAAACTCCTCGAGGTATTGCTTCAGTCCTGCAGGCAAGTTCCCATAATGTTGTGGCTTCAGGCGTTGAAGGCTTTGCTCAAGTCCTTGATTGATGGAAGACTCGAGTATATCTTTTTCGGCACTACTGAGGTCGTCTATTTTTCTCCAAAGGGCGTGTCTTCGTTGGTTCGCGTTGTCTTCATCTAAAAAGCTACGTAAATTTTTCCAAGATTCGCTTTCTGTATCTTTGGGGTTTGGATTTTCGCAAGTACATTTATTTTGAAGTTCTAAAAGCGCGTTGTAGTAATAGTTGGTATGTTGGTGTGGGAGAAGTTCCATTTCAGGAAATTTGTCCATCGTTACTGCGCCATCTATGAGTTGATTGGGTTCAATGCACTGATTCACTACAAGGTCTGCCGCCACGTTAAAGAGGGTTTTGTGGCTGAATCCCCTTGCCCTGAATATATGCTTGAATACGATATGCAAAATCTCGTGCTTGATGCCTCCAAGTTTGTATGGTACATTAGAAAGATGTTCGTTCCAGAATCTGGGACCTATATAAAGCGTTACGAGGCGGTTGTTGTAGCCTACTGCGAGCGTTTCTGTTTCGGGCGATACGCGCTTCAGCAAGCCTGTAAAGAAATGTCCATAAAAGGGTTCGGCTTTGATACCAAGCTCTGAATGACCTGTCATGAGTTTGCCTGATATTTTGGCAACTTCTTCTAAAATAAGATTTTCGTTGTAGATGTAGGGTTGTACCTCTTGAGGTTCGGGTTGTGGAGTAGGTAGATTTTCGTTTTCAGTCATAAGCAAAGATAAATATTTTTTTTGAAAAAACCTAATATTTTTTAGAAACGATTAAATTTGCAATATGTTTTATAAGTTCTCTACTTCCCTCCTCTTTTTTGTATCTTTTTGGTTGATTTCTTGCAAAGACAGTCCGCGCGAGCGCATGGGGCGTTTTTTTGTAAAAGGCAACGAAGCCCTGAAAAGACAACAATATACAGACGCTTTGCGATACTACAATCAAGGCATTTTGTTTGATTCCACTTTTGCAGATATTTTCAACAATCGCGGGATTGCTTCTTTTTATGAAGGCGACTTGCCCCAAGCCTTGCAAGACTACAACAAAGCCCTCACACTGAAGAAAGACTTTACAGATGCTCTTTTCAATCGCGCAAATCTGTACTACAAACTTTCGGAATATGAAAAAAGCTACACAGATTTGCAGAAAGTAGCGGCTTCGCGGGCAGACTCTGTAGAGGTGCTTTTCAGCTTATCGCGTACAGTTTTGAAGCTCAAGCGATACGAAGAAGGCATCAAATATTTGGATAAAATTCTAAAATTACAACCCAAAAATGCACAAGCACTTGACAGCAGAGGTTTTTTGTATTTATCTATCTCAAAGTACCCAGAAGCCATAGCAGATTTGAAACAAGCCATCGCCCTGAACCCCAAAGCTGACCTTGCCTACACCAATCTAAGTATAGCCTACACTGCACAAAAAGACTCTGCACAGGCTTTGAAATATTTACAAAAAGCACTTTTTCTCAATCCTAACGAACCCTATACTTGCCTACAGGCAGGTAAGTGGTGGGCAGGCAAGGAGCGCAAAGATTCGGCTATTTACTACCTTGAGAAAGTAGTCAAATTTGATAAAACGAATGAAGAAGCCTTGCTTTTATTGAAGAGAATGCAGGCTTTGTAATGCGCTTGCCTGCCCTATCATTAACTTTCTGTTACCAAACAAGTGCTACCTTTGGGCGTTATAAATAAAAAGCTCTTAGAAAGTTATTACGGAACGGGCTGTAGCACAGGCTTCTCGCCTGTTGTTTTCAAGTCATCAACAGGCTGGAAGCCTGTTCTACAGTTTTGCCTCCGCAATAACTTTCGAAGAGCCAAATAAAATCAATCAAATCCCATGAAGCACATGAGAAATTTACGCATTTTTTTAGTTGCGCTTTTTGCGAGCTTGCAACTTGCCTACGGACAACAGGAGGAACAAATATCGAACTTGCCTCCCGCACAAACAGAATATCCAAGTGATGTTATCGCATACGTAAACAATGTTTACAATGCAAATAAGGGACGCATACCAGACCGCGAAACCTTGCGGAATATGCCTCTGAATACCAACTTGCCTGCCACACTTACAGATACACTGCTGAAGTATGATTGGCTTGAGATGGCAAGCTATGATTTTCACCCAAACGGAGATAAGTATGAAGGCACAGACAGACCGCTATATGCACAATACAACTACTACAGGCACAACACCTCAAAAGGTGTATTGTCTTTTCAGTTTTATCCAGAGCTAAATAACTCACCCAAATTTAGATTTGTCAGTGTGTATGATGTGAAGGCGTTGGCTATTAAGAAAAAAGGCACGCATTTTTATTTTACGGACAAAGTAGAAGATGCGGAATCGGGCTACCACCCCATCGTGGACTACAAAAATGGTATGTTGATGGTAGATATTACTTTTTCAGGACGCATCAATGACCTTTCAAACCCGCGCCGTTTCAGGCACGTTTGGCTGGCTGTCCCTAAGACTTTCAAAGTAGATTTGCAAAGTGATGGCAATAACAGTCCCGCTGTATCTACCTTGCCTACCCCAAGTGGAGGCGGAACAGATGGCGTACCTGCTTTGGGAAAACGCTATTCGAATGAAATCGCAGGCAAGGTCGTGAGTTTTTACAATGCCAACAAGGGGCGCATACCTACGCTACAGGCACTTCGTGATATGC
>JAAFJK010000536.1 GCA_013298105.1 Cytophagales bacterium | reverse complement strand
GGGGTGATGCCAAAATCAAAAAAATATTGGCACGTGATTATGAACATTTTTGGGGACTGTATGAGCGCGTTACGAACCCTGACGATATGCGGGGCATTTTGGCAAAAATAGACCGCCTCACAGACGATACGATGCGCAGGTTTCATGGCGAATTTTTTACGCCTGTTGCTTTCGCACAAAAGGCACTTGCCTACATAGAGCGCACTTTGGGCAAAAATTGGTGGCAATCGGGCAATTATCGCCTGTGGGACATGGCTACAGGTACAGGCAATCTCGAATACCACTTGCCACAAGAAGTCTTGCCTTACTGCTATCTTTCTACGCTGTACATGGAAGATATCGAGCATCTCAAACGTCTTTTTGCTGATGCGACCATTTTTCAGTACGATTATTTGAATGATGATGTAGAAAATGTATTTTATTCTGATGGCTCTCTGCCTTTCGCGCTCCAATGGAAACTACCCGCAAAACTTCGCCAAGACCTCCAAAATCCTGCTATCAAATGGATTATTTTGATAAATCCGCCCTTTGCGACCAGCCAAACGGCAGGCACACAAAACAGCGACAGCAAACAAGGCGTAAGTGATACCAATGTTCGTAAAATGATGCACACAGAGGAGTTAGGCGAAACTTCACGTGAATTATTTGCACAATTTTTATTCAGAATTAAAAGAGAATTTATAGGCAAGGAAGCACATTTAGGACTTTTTTCAAAAATTAAATACATAAATGCCAATAATGACCAACTTTTGAGAGATAAAGTTTTTCAATTCCAATACGAAAATGGTTTTGTATTTTCATCAGCCAATTTTTCAGGTACTTCAAAATCAAGTGCTTTTCCTGTAGGCTTTATGTTGTGGAATTTGGGCATAAATAAAACACTCGATGCACAAAATTTGGTAGTTGATGTATTCAATGAAAAAGTAGAAAAAACAAGCGTAAAAACTATAGCCACCAACGAAAGAGAAAAACACCTAAGCAAATGGATTAAACGTCCTCCTGCTACGATTCAATTTCCACCTTTTGGCAATGCTATAGATGTAAAAGCAGGCAATAAAGACAAAAGAGATCGCATAGCCAAAGGTTTTTTAGCATCTTTGATGTGTGGAGGCAATGATTTTCAACATCAAAATAAGACCTGTTTCCTTTCAGGACCTTATGTGAGTGCTGGAGGGCTTTCTGTAACGCCTGATAATTTCGAGGAGGCAATGGTCGTACACGCAGTTAGGCGTGTACCAAAAGCTACATGGCTAAATGACCGCGACCAATTTCTGCAACCCAACGCGCCCTTGCCTACCGAGTTTGTAACTGATTGTGCTGTTTGGAATTTGTTTTGCAACTCGAATGCCACTGCGGCACTGAAAGATGTAATCTATGAAGGCAAGACTTACCAAATCCATAATCATTTTTTCCCCTTTCCTGTGGCAGAAGTCAAAAAATGGAAAATAACAGACAGCGACATCGCCATGTCGCTCGCTACAGCGCAAGATACGTATATGTGTACGTGGTTGGGCAGGCAAGTTCTTTCGCCTGAAGCCCAAGCCGTCCTACAGGCAGGCAAGGAACTTTACAAAACCTATTTCGCCTCCCTGAATGCTATGCGCACTCCCAAATTCAAAATCCACACATGGGACGCGGGTTGGTGGCAAATCCGCAACGCTATGGCAGACGTACACCTTGAAAAAGATGCCTTCGATGCTTTGAAAGTTCTGCACAATGCGCTGAAAGAGAAAATATTGCCCGAAGTTGGGAGGTTGGGGTTTGTTTAGAAAACAAACTTTTTATCAATAATACTATTATTCACCTTTTAAAAAACATTAAATTTGTATGAATCAAGTAACGTTAAAAAATGAAAAAGCAGTAAATAAAGTAATCAGTTTACTTTACTTAACTAACTCAGATTATAGAGAAGAAACGCTCTCTAATTTCATAAAAGTTGTGCTTTATGGTTACAATGAACCTATTTCTATTGAGAGTATTGTGTCTTTAATAGAGGTTGAATTTGACTTTATACCTATAAAAAATGAAGTCAAAAGTGCCTTAGACGCTTTGATTCTTGAAACATCAGTCAAGGTGTCAAATGATTTGTATTCTCTATCTAATGAGGAAAGGCAAAGATTTCATGTAAGAATGAATGAAGGCAAACTATCTACTAAAAATAGGCTTGATAATTATGTAAGCATATTGAAGGAATTAGATGATAAAATAAATGACACTACTGCAAACGAAATTGTTAGTGTTTTTATGGATTACATTCATGTTTGTTTCCTGCATTATGGTAGAGATGCTATTGAAATGTTTTTTTACTCTAACCGCAGAAATGACGGAGAAAATGCACCATTGAAAGAAGCCAAAAGGAAATTACAAAATCAACCAGAAAATATAAAATTTCTTGAAAAATTAATAAACACTTATATAGAAAAAATAGACTCAACTGAACTATCTTATTTAGAAAATCTATCAAAAAGAACTGAACTATTATTCTCACTTGGTGTTTCTAAAGAAGATTACGAGCAGGTTAAAGACATTCCTCTAATGGATTGGACTTTAATGGTTGATACAAATGTTTTATACTCTATTCTGGATTTGAGACCGCACCCTGAAAAAGAGGCTTGCATTGCTGTTTTAGAAATAGCAAAAGAGTTACCAAACCTAAATATAAAATTTAGTTATTTACCTAATACTTTAATAGAATTAAAAAATGCTTCTGAAATTTTTGATAAGTACATAATTAGAGATAAGCTATCGCAAAATCAAATACGAGTTATGATAGATTCTAATAATTTAGACACTTTTTCAAGTTATTATTATGAACAAAAATTAAAAAATGATGAATTTGCACACCCTTCAGATAAAATAAATTTTGCTGATTCTATATTAAAAGGAAAAAAGATAGATATTTTTAGAACAAAGTATGAGAAAGAGTTAGAAGCAGATGGTAAATATTTGCAAGATAGATACAGCGAGTATTATGATTATGTATTCGAGATGACAAAAATTAGAGATGCGAAAGGTCTAAGATACAAAGAAACAAAAGATGCTAAAAAAGTAGAGCATGATATTTTTTTAAGAGAGGTCATACTAGCTATGAGAGAAAAACAAATTAGCTTTGATAAAATAAAAGTATATGGTTTAACTGTTGATAAGGACTTAATATCTTTTGATAGAATGTTATCATATCAAAACTATTCAAAAAGTGCTACAAAATATGTACCTACGTTTATAAAACCTTCTTTTCTATTGAAAAAATTACAGGTGTTTAAGCCAATAGAAACAAAAGATTATAAAAAATTTTTTATTAAATGTATTACAAATGAATTTTTTGAGAATGGAAAAGATGAGAAAAAATCTATATTAACACAAAAATCGGTTAAGTTTTTTAAAAAATTAGGAATAGATGATATTTCTTTAATGTTAGAATGTGTAAAAAGTGAAGTTTTTTTAGGTTATGTAGAAAATGAAAATGAAGAAGAAACAAAAATTTTTATACAATCAGCAGAAGATAGAAAAAGGGCTAAGTTAGAGGAGGCAAATAAGTCTGAAAGAGATGAAAAAGAAAGAATAAGAAGAGAGAAATCAGATTTAGAGATTGTCTTATCAGATAAAAACAAAAAAATAGATAAACAAGAGCAAGAATTTTACAAAATAATACAGGAAAAAGAACTATTAAAATTTAATTTAGAAACAAAGAATAGTAATTTAATTAATTTGCAAAATGAAAAAATGAAAGCGGAGACTGAAAATAAGAATCAAATTTCAATATTAGAAAATGAAGCACTAAGATTGAAAAGGGAAATTGAGAAAAGAGATTTTATTGATAATGAAACATCAACTCACATAAGTAAAATAGAAAATGCACATAAAGAATATAAAAAATTTACAATTTTCAACTGCTTTGCTATTGGAAGTCCAATTTTTATTGCTTTATTTTCTTTTCTATATAGAAAAGAAACTCTTGATATATTCAAAATTAAAATTCCATATTGGGCTTTTGATGT
>JAAFJK010000234.1 GCA_013298105.1 Cytophagales bacterium | reverse complement strand
CCTGCCCCAAAGGGGAGAATTATCTCCAATTTTCGCCTATTTTAGTGTTTTGGTAGGCAAGTTTAAATGCAAACTTACACAAAAACTCCCCTTTGGGGCTGGGGGCTAAATAGTTACGAAATAAAAACTGGTTTTAGGAGGAGTTGAACAAACGGTGTTGTTACAATAATATTATTTGCTTCCTTTCATACTAAAGTAAGACTTCACAGCCAATACAGTCGTGGCGCCAATAATAATCAAAATAATCCAATGCAAATAATGGATAGTTTCAGGGTATATCGCTCCCACAATGTATCCCAAAAGCGTAATAGATGCCCCCCAAGCCACAGCCCCGATATTCACATACCAAGAGAACTTGCGCATTTCCATGTTGATGATGCCCGCTACTATAGGCGTGAAAGTACGCATGATAGGCAGAAAACGCGCCATGATAAGTGCTTTTCCACCATGTTTATTGAAGAAAGCCTCCGTATTCTCAATGTGTTTCTTTTTAAAAAACCACGATTCTTTGCGCTGATAAATGCCCTTGCCTACCGATTTACCAAAATAGTAGCCTACATAATTGCCTATGATAGCGGCTACAACAATACACAAGACCACTAACCAAATAGGTTCTTTTATCATCTTTGTGCTACAAAAAAGTCCTGCCACAAATAGCAAATAATCGCCAGGCAAAAAGAAACAGAAGAAAAGTCCCGTTTCGGCAAACACAATCAACGTTACCAACAGCAAGCCCCCCGCCTCTATAGCAGGCTTTGGGTCTTGGAGAAATTGTAAGAAAGCCTCGAACATAAATACAGTTTTTGTGAAATATTCTGCAAATTTAACTAACTTTGTCATTTAGCCAAATATTTTTATGAAAACCCACGAATTTGTGGTAGTAGATATAGAAACTACAGGCGGGCAAGTTACCGAAGACCGCATCACAGAGATTGCGCTCTATGTCCATGACGGCAATAAAGTCATAGATAGTTTTCATACGCTCGTGAACCCTGAAAAGGCTGTTCCTACCTATATTACACAACTTACAGGCATCACGCAAAACATGGTAGATGGTGCGCCCCGATTCTATGAAGTCGCCAAACGTATCATAGAACTGACGGAGGGGCGTATCTTTGTGGCACACAACGCCCAATTTGATTATGCTTTTATCAAGCAAGAGTTCAAAAGTTTGGGCTTTACTTTCACGCGCAAAACCCTCTGTACGGTACGACTCAGTCGAAAGCTCCTTCCCAAACTTGCCTCATATGGACTAAAAAGCGTCTGCCAATTTTTGCAAATTGACCTCAACAATCACCACCGCGCACAAGCAGACGCATGGGCGACTACCCAACTTCTTGCCCATTTGATTGAGCAAGATAAAGAGCTGAAGCAAATCAATCACTCCATGATTGACCACGAGCTAAAGTCCATTGCCTTGCCTCCCAAAATCAGCCGAGAGGAATTTGAAGCACTGCCAGAAGAAACAGGTGTTTATTATTTCTACAATGAGCAGGATAAAATCATCTATGTAGGCAAAAGCACCAACATCAAACACCGCATTGCCTCCCACTTCGCACCGAATCTGCAAAGCCGAAAATCCCTTGAGATGAAAAATCAAATAGCCTACATGGGTTTTGAGCTTACGGGAGGTGAGTTGGTAGCTCTCCTGCTCGAAGATGCCGAAATCAAAAAACATCAACCCATTTTTAACCGATTACAACGCAGAACCAATTTTTCGTATGGCATTTATGCCTTTGAAGATGGACATGGCTATCACCAACTTTTTATTGACAGAACAAATAAACAACAAGACGAACCTTTGGCAGTGTTTGAAAGTTTGGAAAAGGCAAAGCAAATCTTGAGATATAAGGTCGATAAATACAACCTTTGCATGAAACTCACGAACCTTTACAAAACCAAAGGCGCGTGTTTTGATTATCAGATAAAAAAATGTTCGGGCGCGTGTATCTTAGAAGAAACACCCGAAATCTATAACCAAAAAATCCAACGCGCTTGTGATAGCTTTCGCCTTATCGCGCCCAGTAGTTTCGTGGTGGTAGGCAAGGGGCGAGATAATACCGAGAAGACGATAGTAGCTATAGAAGAAGGTCGGTATTTGGGTTATGCCTTTGTGGACTATCATACGTGGATAAAAGACATAGAAGATGCCAAAAACTACATCAAATTCTTTCAAGACAACCGCGACATTCAAAAAATCATAGCGCAGTGGCTTCGTAAACACCCCCAAACCGCCAAATATTTCAAATAGCTATAAAGCATATCCCATGCGGACAGGCAAGATGCGCATCTTGCCTGCCCGCATGGGATATGCGGTAGGCAAGGTTTTAGTTAGGCAGACAAGCCACAGGCTTATAGTGATTTAGGCACAAGGCAAGAGCCTTGCGCCAGTGGGGGAGCATTGTTAATTAAGATTTATAAAATGTCTTAGGAATGAAAATAAAATAACATGATAATTTCGCTCACGCGAAGCCACGCTGTAAGCGTCTGTTGGTATTGCCTAACCGCGTAAAAGCTCGATAACAGACGCTTACAGCGTGGCTAAATATTCTCAAGTTATTTTTTACTCGTTCCTTAGCCTGCCCACCCACATAAAATGCAACTTCTTTCAGACTACTTTACAATTTTAAATTTGCGTAAAAATAACCAAACGAGGTGTAAACAGTGTTTGGTGGGACACCAAACACTTACAGCCCAACAAAAAAATGAAATTGTACAGTAGTCTGGTATTTTCAATTTTTTTTCACAAAATTACTTGTTTTTGAAAAATAATTATTATTTTTGGAGTGTAATAAACGCTTAAAAATTGTAATATACTATGAAAATAGGACAACGCATCAAAAAAATACGCGAACTGCGTAATCTTAGCCAACAGCACATGGCTGAAAAACTGGAAATTACCCAACAAACCTATAGTAAAATGGAAACAGGCGAGATTGATTTTCCTGTAAGCCGTTTACAAAAACTTGCTGAAACTTTGGAAATCAAACCTGAAGAAATCTTTATGTTTGACGAGAAGGCAATGTTTAGTAATAATTATTGGTCTTTTCAAGATAATTCTTTAGGTATTCAACAAGGTTTAGCAGAAAACGAACGCAAGCAATACGAGGCGCGTATTTCAGACTTAAAACAAGAAAACCAACGCCTTCACTCCCTCCTCGAAAAAGCCCTAAACAAGTAAATCCATGCAAGATCTAACTCAAGACCAAGCCTATCAAGATTTGTTGATGGCAATCAGTCAAACTTTTTTGCAAAACAAGCAAAAAACTATCAAAACCATCAATACCAACCTAACCCTAACCTATTGGGAGGTAGGCAGGCATATTGTAGAATACGAACAGCATGGCATGGTAAAAGCCGAATATGGCAAAAAAGTATTGATACAATTAGCGAAAGACCTTAAGCCATTAGTAGATAAGGGTTTTAGCCGTAGCAAATTGGTGTATGCACGCTTGTTGTGTGCGTACTATCCAAAAAGTGCGACACTGTCGCACCAATTGACATGGTCGCATTACATAGAATTGCTGAAAATAGATGACGTATTGGAACGTAGTTTTTATGAAAAATAAGCCATTCAAGATAAACTTGTGGTGCGTGAACTGCAACGACAAATAGAAACCGCTTTGTTTCAAAGGTTGGCATTGAGTTTAGACAAAGAAGGGATTATGGCATTGGCACGTGAAGGTTATAAAGCTGATTACGAGAACTTTACGATACAAGACCCCTATATTTTTGAGTTTTTGGGCTTGCCTACCCAGCAAATGGTAAAAGAAAAAGTATTGGAGGACAAGCTGATATCCTACTTACAAAATTTTCTTTTAGAATTGGGTAAAGGATTCGCTTTTATAGGCAGACAATACAGAATATCCATTGGCAATAAGCATTTTTATGTGGATTTGGTGTTTTATCATCGCATTTTGAAATGCTTTGTTTTAATTGATTTGAAGTCAGGTTTAGTACAGCACGAAGACGTGGGATAAATGAATCTCTATATCAATTACTTCAAAACAGAGGAAAATACAGAAGGCGATAATGAACCTATAGGTATTATCCTTTCTGCCCAAAAAGATGATGTAATGGTAGAATACGCGCTTGGTAGCATTACTAATAAACTTTTGGTAGCCAAATATCAACTCTACTTACCTGATAAAGAATTGCTTACACAAAAAGTCAGAGAGATTTTAGAAGCATAAGCCCACATCATTCCCTCCTCGAAAAAGCCCTAACAAAATAAAAAAATACCCCCTCACCAAAAAAATGGAAAATCTCGTAATCCTCGAAGGCAAACAAGCCCTCACTACCTCGCTCAAAGTAGCGGAAACTTTTGGAAAACGCCATGACCACGTAATACGTGATATACGCAATGTGATAACCGAAATTGCGGATATTGAAGATGCCCCCAAATTTGGGGAGATGTCCTATTTTGATGTTTACAATCGTGAGCAGAAAGGCTATCACATGAACAAAAACGCCTTTACCTTACTTTTAATGGGCTATACTGGTACAAAAGCCATGCAGTTCAAGATTGATTACATCAAGGCTTTTGACAAAATGGAAGATCATATCCGCACTTTGGGCAAAAGCCTGCTTACTACTAAAGAAATCGCATTGATACATCAAATGTTGGTGTTTTTCAAGTATTTGGATAACTGCAAGCACGTAGAAGGAATGCATAAAGAAATGTTTGTACGCAGTTTTTATGATTATGGTTCACAAGAGCTGTATGGCGATTTGGTAAAACTTTTCCATGCTATGCGCAATAAATTACTTGGCATTGGCAATACCCAAAAAATCAGAGAAATCTATAAACAGCATTGCCTCGAAAACCCTCAAGTACGCTATGTGCATAATGCCAATAAATTTCTGATGATGTTTACAATGGACAAGTACGAATACATACGACAAGCAGTGGTAGATTTTCTGAAATTGCAACTTTGTGAAGATACTTAGGAATGAAAATAAAATAACATGATAATTTCACTCACGCGAAGCCACGCTGTAAGCGTCTGTTGGTATTGCCTAACCGCGTAAAAGCTCGATAACAGACGCTTACAGCGTGGCTAAATATGCTCAAGTTATTTTTTACTCGTTCCTTATACACTCAAAATAGCAGGCGAGGCAAGAAATGTAGCCAAAGAAGCCTCCATAGAATTAGCAAGAACGAATGAAGAAACACTTTTTCAAAGGAAAGAAGAAAACGTAATAGACCTTGCAGACCTGAAAAAATTAGCTACTGCACTTTTGCAAATGGAACAGATTGAAGATTAAAATTCTCAAAGTCATGAAAAAAATCATTATCATAGGAGGCGGGGCAGGCGGTTTTTTTGCCGCCTTGCGTTGCAAAGAAGTCAATCCAAAAGCATCTGTTACGATTTTAGAAAAAGGGTTGCATTTTCTTGCCAAAGTAAGCGTATCGGGCGGAGGTAGATGCAACGTAACGCACAACTGCCACGAGCTATCGAAACTCCTCCAAAACTACCCACGTGGCGCAAAGTTTCTGCGCGAGCCACTTATGCGGTTTATGCCTGCAGACATGATAGCGTGGCTACAGGCAAGGGGCATAACTGTAAAAGCCGAAGAAGATGGGCGAATGTTTCCTGATACAGACGACTCACAGACCATCATAGATTGCTTCATGGATGAAGCGCAAAGATTGGGTGTCAAAATGTTGCTCAAAACTGCCGTACAGCGTGTAGAACCCTTGCCTGCGGGTGGGTTCAAGATACACACGCCCTTGCCTACCCCGTTCGAGGCTGATAGTGTCATCATAGCTACAGGGGGGGCGCCAAAACTGAGCAGTCTGGAGTGGCTTCAAGTGTTAGGGCTGGAAGTAGTCGCGCCTGTACCTTCCCTTTTTACCTTCAATTTGCCCAAAAATCCTATCACTGAACTGCTTGGTGTGAGCGTGCCTGATGCGCGTGTACGCATAGTTGGCACAAAACTCGAACAGCGCGGTGCTTTGCTTGTTACACATTGGGGACTTAGCGGTCCCGCCATTTTGAAGCTCTCGGCTTGGGGCGCACACGACCTTGCCTGCCAAAACTACAGCTATCAAGTCGCTATCTCATGGCTACCCGCCTACAAAGAAGATGAATTGAGGGCTTTTCTATTGGCACAAAAACAAGATAGCAAAAAACAAATCGGCAATCAATCCTTTGAACTTCCCAAACGCCTTTGGCATTTTCTGCTCGAAAAAGCACTTATCAGTCCACTTTGGCACTGGCACGAGCTAAAAAACCAAGACCTGAACCGACTTGTGAGCCTACTCTGTTATGATGTCTATGACGCACAGGGCAAAACGACTTACAAAGAAGAATTTGTAACAAGTGGAGGCGTAGCCCTCAGCGAAGTAAACCCTAAGACAATGGAATGTAAAAAAATTCCTAATTTATACTTTGCAGGCGAGGTCTTGGACATAGATGGCGTTACAGGTGGCTTCAATTTTCAAAGTGCGTGGGCTACAGGACATCTTGCAGGGGCAGAGGCGGCTAAAAAACTTGGATAAAATCATTCATATCTTGTTCCGCGCTTAGGTTCAGTTTCTTTTTGAGGCGATAGCGAGCGGTTTCCATGCCTTTTACAGAGATATTTGTGAGTTGGGCAATTTCTTTGGAGGCAAGGCGCATTTTGATATAAGCACAATGTTTCAATTCGTTTTGTGTAATGTCAGGAAAATTACTTTGCAATCTATTAAAAAAATCAGGGTGGACTTCATCAAAGTGCATCTTAAACCTATCCCAATGTCCATCTAATTGTATATTGCGCTCTATCACACGCATCGCTTCATGCTTTACAGTGGAGGCAGGCAAAGTTTGTATCAAGTCTTTTAGCTCATTCAAGATTTCTGTTTTTTGGGCTATCTGTATGCTATTGGTAGCAAGCTCACGCCTTTTATGCTCCAAATCGTTTTGATAAATTTGCTTCAGTCGCTGGTTTGCATCTGCCAGACTAAGCGCGTTGCGGACTCTTGCTACCAACTCTATGGCATTGATGGGCTTACGCAAATAATCGACGGCTCCAGTCCGCAATGCTTCATCAAGATTGAGGTCATCTATCATCACACCTGTAACAATGATGATGGGGATTTCAGCCGTTTTAGGCTCTTTTTTGATATTTTTTACGGCTTCCAGCCCCGTCATGACAGGCATATTCCAGTCCATGAGTATGAGGTCGGGCATATTCTGGTAGGCAAGTTCGCAAGCTACTTTGCCGTTTGGGGCGTGTAAAATATCATATTTCACGCCTGCATTTTTGAATGCCTGTAGCATCAGCCGTAAGCTATGGTTGTCATCATCTGCCACCAAGAGGGTTTTACGGTGTATAAGTTCCATAATTTTTTGAAATAAGAAGCTATAAATAGAAAAAGCCTCAAAATTTGCGAATCACAAATTTTAAGGCTTTAGCGGAATGGACGGGACTCGAACCCGCGACCTCCGCCGTGACAGGGCGGCATTCTAACCAGCTGAACTACCACTCCATAGTTAGAAAATAAAAATAGCGGAATGGACGGGACTCGAACCCGCGACCCCCTGCGTGACAGGCAGGTATTCTAACCGGCTGAACTACCACTCCGTTTTTTATTAGTGTGCAAAGTTAGATGTATTTTTATTAAAAACCAAATGTTTTTAAATAAAAAATCAATGTTTTTTTCAATAAAAATGCAAAACCTTGAAAATGAATGATTTATTTTTTATAAAACAATATCACCTTCCAGCGTAAGCAACACTTCTTTATTTTTGGCGTTTGTGATAACCAAGAAACTCTTGGTTTGTGCTCCCTGCATATCCTTCACTGTGGTATCAAAGATGACACTTATTTCGCCTGTAGCGTTTGGCTCGATGGTATTTTTAGACCATTCTGTGATAGTACAACCGCAAGTGGTCTGCACTTGCAGAATCTTCAAGGGCTTAAGTCCTGTATTTTTGAAATGGAAGGCGGTAGCTACTTTTTCTCCTTTGCGGACTTTGCCAAAGTTGTATTTCATTTGTGCAAAAGAGATTTGGGGAAACTTGCAGGTGCTATCCATAGGCAAGTTTTGGGCTTTATTTTGGGCTTGGCTGTGCTGTGTGCATAGCATACAAGCCCAAAATAAAATAACAGCAATGATTGATTTCATAAACTCTGAACGATAAGTGGGGTGCAAAATTATAGCTTTTTCTTGAAAAAGCCATAATTAGGAACGAGTAAAAAATAACGGTTGTCTGACAATCTTTGTGGAGGGGAAAAAGGACGCACTTTATCCTCCTGAGCGAAGCAAAGGAACTTGTTGTGAATCAACGATTTGTGAGCGAACCACGAGATTGTTCGCTTTGCTCAGAATGACAAACTTGGTACTTCCACAAAAATTATCAGACAACCATTTTGGTTCTCTGACAATTTTTGTGGAGGGAACAAATTTAGTCGTAGTGTCCCACTACGACTTATTGCACTGCAAGCGTCCCGCTTGCCTGCCAAGCACGAAAAGCGAGCGGGACACCCTTAGTTCGTGAGGTCTTAGTGCGACGCTAAGACCAAGCTCCACAAAAATTGTCAGAGAACCAGAATTTTGAGAAAAAATTAACAACTCTTATAGAAGAATTGAGCAAAAATAACAAACAATTCTACAAAGACTTTGAAGATACTGTACGTATAAAATTGGGCGACAACAAGTCAGAAGTAAAGCAATTAGTAAAGCCTAAAAAATAAATGGAAGGATAATAAAATATATTTTTGGTGTAGGGGTGGGGTTCACCCCCACCCAAACCACGCAAATAACTTTTAATTGAAACACCCTGTTTTTGGCTTGGGTGGGGGTGAACCCCACCCCTACAATAAAATCATTCCGTTTATTTTTTACGTCTTGCT
>JAAFJK010000319.1 GCA_013298105.1 Cytophagales bacterium | reverse complement strand
CAATTTAGCGGGTCCATCTATCAGCCTAAATATATTTCCACCGCCGTTGTTGAATAAAATAATCCTCAGATTGGGAAGTGTATAAGTGTGCCAAAGGGCGTTGCGGTCATAAAAAAACGCCACATCACCTGTCAGCAAAATAACTAAACGCTCAGGCTCTGCGAGCGCATTGCCGATAGCCGTACTCGTACAGCCGTCTATGCCGCTTGTGCCTCTGTTTGCACGCACTTCTACGCGGGTAGGCAAGTCGAGTGCATAATTCGCATAACGGACAGGCATACTGTTGGCAAGTTGTAAGATAGCCGTTTCGGGTATTTGCGCGATGATTTGACGAAAAGCCAACATCTCCACGATATTTTCGGATTTGGTAACAGGCGTATGCTTCGCTATGGTTTTTATTATCCTTGCCTGCCCCCGTTGCCAAAGTGCGTGATAGTCATTTTCCTCGCCTTCGTCATCTATCTCCAGCATATTTTTGAAGTCCAAATCGTTGTATAATTGGCTAAAAAAATCGGTAGGTTCAAGTGGAATGTGGTGCGTAAGCGACTGAAAAGTATCGGCAGGAACGCCCGCTTCTTGTATGTGCCAGTGCTTGCGGGCGGGATATTTGCGCAAAAAGTTCTTGAGATTTTTGCTCAAAACCGATTGCCCAAACGTGATAAGCAAATCAGGCTGTAAGTCCTCTTTGAGCTGTTCGTCTGCACCCAAAAGCAATAAATCGGCTTGTGAAATAGCGTGCGTGAGGGTAGGCAAGTTGCCTATTAGGTCAGCTATGACAGGGACTTTGTAGTCCTGCCAAAGTAGTCCGAGTGTTTTTTGTAATTTGGGCAAATAAGGCATCTGCCCCACCACGATAAGTTTGCGCTCTGCCCTATCCCAATGCTCCACAAGGTCTTGCCAAACCTCCTTGCCTACCTGCGCAGTCTGTGCAAAGCGCGTGATGACTTTGGGATTTTTGGGGTATCTAAGAACTTCATTATCAGCAGGATAAAATGGTTCACGAAAAGGGATATTGATATGGACAGGTGCATAAGGAGGCGAAACAGCTTGTAAAATGGCTTCGTTTATCAGCCGTTGGGCGTGCCAAAGTGCATCTGGGTGTGTATCGGTAGGCAAGCTAAAGGAGGCTTTGATATGGGGCGAAAAGAGCGCGTTTTGCCTCAGTGTTTGCCCATCTTGTTGGTCTATCCATTCGGGCGGGCGGTCTGCAGTCAGCACCAAAAGCGGGATTTCTTGATAAAATGCTTCAGCTATCGCGGGGGCGTAATTGTAGCCTGCCGTTCCAGAGGTACACGCCAAGACCACAGGCGCGAGCCTTGCCTGCGTACCGCGCATATAGTTGTGTAGGCGTGTTTGCGCCAGCCCCAAGCCCACAAAACCCGCCGTTCGCTCGTCCGAAAAAGTATAAGTTTGTATATTGGTATGCCTTGCAAAAGCTATCGCCAAAGGCGCGACTCTCGAACCGGGCGATAGAACGGCTTGGTTGATGCCTTGCTTGGCGCATATCTCGGCTACATAAAGGGCTATTTCAGGAAACATTGGGCTTAGATGGTAAGTGTGAGTTGTTGGTAAATAGGCGCGGGCAATGCTTGTGTTTTTGATTCAGTGTAATAGTTTAAAATCAGTGCTTCTGTTACAGGTTTACGATTCTCTTCTTTTGCGCCCACATGATAAAAGTGCGAAGTAGTCAAGATAGGATAGTTTTTCCAAACAGTATCCAAATAGACGTTATTTCTGTGTTGATTGCTGTGCCAAGTAGAAACCATAAATTTTGCTCCACACTTTTGTAAATTATTTTCTAAATCCAATTCATTTTGTTCGTCCCAACTGTCATAATAATCTACGTGTCTGCCAATATAGGGAGGGTCGCAATAGATTACATCAGTTTCTTTAGCTAATTTGATGGTTTCTTTAAAGTCTTGACAGATAAATTGCCAATCATTATTTTCTATTAAAAAAGCTATGTGTTTGACTTGATTCGTAATTTTAGTAATATAGGCTTGAGCAAATCTTTCAGGTTTATGTCCATAAGGTACATTGAATGCAAGTTTACGATTGAAGCGTATCATTCCATTAAAACAGCTTCGATTGAGAAATAAAAAATCGAGTGGTTGATGCGTTTTATTAAATTTCTCTCTTACCTCATTGTAGAAATCCTGCCCTCTTTCGGTAAGAATTTTTCCTTGTTCTTGCAAAAACTTTTTCACAATTAAATGGTTAATTTCCTTATTTTTGATGGCATTGTAAAAATTAATGATGTGTGGATTACTGTCTGCAAAAATAGCTTTTTCAGGTTTTACATTGAATCCCACCACACCCGAACCCATAAAAGGTTCTATCCAAGTATCGTATTGGGTAGGTATATTTTCAAGAATAAAATCCACTAATTGTGTCTTTTTTCCTTGAATTTTGATAGGTGGGACATAAGTAGTTTGTTTATTCATCATTTTTGGTATTTCCTTTAGTTCGTTTTAAGACAGTGTGTTGATTAATCCATTCTTCTGTTTTTCCCTTGAATTGTAGATAAGTTCTTAGGTCTGTAATTTTCTTGTCCTTATAGGTGATTTTACCATAATTTTGCCAATACTCATTAAAATAGTCTTCACCTAACTTTGAAAAAATACCATTACCTTCCACTATATCAACTACATATTCAATGCTTCCAATGTTGGCTGTGTTTCCGCTGCCACTTTTATCGCTTGCAATTTTCCATTTTTCTTGGGCAAAAAATTCAAAATCGCCAATAACTGAAGGAATATTTTGTAAGTCATTTTTACTGTAAATACTTGCTTCTTCCAGATAGCTCAAGGCTCTACGTGCATACAAAACCCCCAAACTATAGTGTCCAAGATATTGATTGTAAGCGTATTGTATATTTTTTGTACTGTTCTGATTGATAAAATATTCTCCATGAGAACCCAAAGTAAAGCCATTACAAAATGTAGGTTTATCTTCTAAACGATAGGTGGTTTTCAAATCAACCGCAAACTTAATTGCTGGATTTAGTTTAGAAACAAAAGAAATATCGGGATACCAATTTTGTTTTTCTGCAAGAATTAACTCCAAATCATTCTCTTTGGCAAACTCCAGAAATTTTGAAAAAAGGTGGATTTCAAGAATTTTTGAAATTATTTTTGTGTCTGCTGAAATGGTGTAAATATTTTCAAAAACATCAATGAAACCTTTGACAGTCCATTCATTGTCTGATGTTGAAACATAGCTTTTCAATGTTTGTGCAAAATGCTGGAGCTTATTTAGAAAGTCCTCTTTGATTTTTTGTTTATCCATTTTTATCTAATCATTTGAAAATCAGTTTTATATCATATTTTTTACATCAAAAAAAGAAAAATGTTTTTTGTTAGGCGTATGATTATGAAAACTTAACAACAAAATTACACCAAATTTTTAGAAATACGCATAACAAATTGGCTTTTCGGAAAATTAGCTGTAATTTTGTGTGGATAGAAAATCCTACCCTAATCATTATGCAAGATATTATACAACTTTTGCCCGACTCCCTCGCAAATCAGATTGCGGCAGGAGAGGTCGTCCAACGTCCCGCTTCTATAGTAAAAGAACTACTCGAGAATGCCATAGATGCACAGGCAAAGTATATCCGCCTTGTAGTCCGCGAGGCAGGCAAGGACATGGTACAAGTGATAGATGACGGGACAGGTATGTCTGAAACTGATGCCCGCATGAGCCTCGAGCGACACGCCACCTCCAAAATAAAAACCACAGACGACCTTTTTAATATCCGCACGATGGGCTTCAGGGGAGAAGCACTTGCCTCCATAGCCGCTGTAGCCCAAGTAGAAATCAAAACAAAACGCCCCACAGATGAACTCGGCACTTCGCTCTATGTGGAAGCCTCCAGATTACAAAAACAGCAAAGCATTGCCACAAACAATGGCACAACGATTACAGTCAAAAATCTTTTTTTTAATGTACCTGCAAGGCGTAACTTTCTCAAAACCAATCAAGTAGAAATGCGCCATATCATAGACGAGTTCCACAGAGTAGCACTTGCGCACCCCGAAATAGCGTTCGACTTTTTTAATCAAGAGCTGGAAGTCTATAGCCTGCCCGCAGGCAAGTTGAGCCAACGTATCGTGCATATCTTTGGCAAAAACTACCAAAAACAACTTGCCCCTTGTCAAGAAGAAACGCCTTTTGTGCAGGTCTATGGCTACATTGGCAAACCCGAACAGGCAAAAAAAACACGCGGAGAGCAGTTCTTCTTTGTCAATAATCGCTTCATCAAACACGCTTACCTGCACCACGCTGTAGTGAGTGCTTTTGACACACTTTTGCCCAAAGATACCTTTCCTTTTTATGTACTTTGTCTTGAGATAGACCCAGTGCATATCGATATCAATATACACCCCACCAAAACTGAAGTAAAATTTGACGACGAGCGCACTGTCTATGCGGTCATCAATTCTGCTGTCCGAAAAGCCCTTCAGACACACCATGTAGGCAATACGCTCGACTTTACAGAAGACGTAAACTTCAACCCAAGCCAGTTCGTACAACAAACCTACAACGAAAACTACAAAAATACCAATACCTCAGATTACAAACAACCATCTTACAACGAAAACTATAAAAATACCTTGCCTGCCCGCGAAAAACATAACCTCCAAAATTGGGAAAAAATGTACGCCCAATGGCAACAAGACACACCCGAAACAAAACCCGTAGAAGGGCAAATATTACAAAGTAATGCCAATATTGCCTCACTTTTTCAGGGCGATATCACTCCTGAAAACAGAAGCGCGATATTGCTTCAGCAACGCTACTTGATAACCTCCGCCAAGTCTGGGTTGATGATGATTGACTATCAAGGCGCACTTGAGCGCATTTGGTTT
Source organism: Cytophagales bacterium (assembly GCA_013298105.1). Taxonomy (GTDB): domain Bacteria; phylum Bacteroidota; class Bacteroidia; order Cytophagales; family Microscillaceae; genus RDXI01. The sequence continues at coordinate 6,590 of JAAFJK010000319.1, read as the reverse complement.
GATAAACTCCAAGAGGCAAAGCGCAAAAATAAACCGCTTTCACAACAGTTGCTTTTTGCGACTACTGTAGAACTGAACCAGACCGACATCAGCCTGATTCAAGAAATAGGCGATGAGCTAAAAGGGCTGGGGCTGAACTTTGAGTGGGTAGGCAAGGACAAAATCTGTATCACAGGACTGCCAAGTGAATGGGCAGACGAACCTGCAGAGGAACTTTTGCAAGAACTTTTGCAACAATACCATACCACTACACCTGCGCTGGTGTGGGAAAAATTTGATGTACTTGCAAAGGCTCTCGCCAAAAGAAAGGCATGGCGAACACCCACTATGGTAGAAACGCAAGAGCTAAACTTGTTGATAGACCGCCTTTTTGCATCTTCAAATCCAAATTATACGCCCGAAGGCGCAAACATCATCAAGGTCTGGGGAATGAAAAGCATTGAGCAGTTTTTTAAATCATAACTCAAAACTTACAAAACACCGCTTTGCGCTTCTATTGCGCCTCGTCTAAGCCCAATTCTACTCGTTCCTAAGACTGACCACTACTTTACTATGTCGTTGTCTTTAGTACATTGCCCCAATTTCAGTCATGTAGAAAAGTCAATATGTAGTCTTGAATTTCCTTTCGCTGTTCCTGATTTGCATTATCGTCCATTTCATTGTGTGTTGTATTTGGCAATTTTATGATTTTGATACCAAATTTTTTAACCTCTATTTCTGTTGGCAAAACACCCTCATCTGCTGATTGGTCGCTTGACCTCAAAGAGTAAATTTTAGGTTTTTTCGTTTTTGGTAATGCCATTCTGCGATTATCTAATGTCATTATTTTGTCAATAATATTTGGATATTTCTGCGGAAATAAAGCAGTCATATCTCCCCCATTTGAATGTCCAATCAATGTGATTTGATTGTAATTCAAGTTAGGTTTTATCTTTTTAAGTTCGTTGATAACAAATAAGATATTATCTGCGCCACGTTCCCAAAATGGTCGTCTAACGATTTGTGGCTTTCCAGTCAATGGCAACAAACTGTCTGTTGAAAGTTCGTGTTGAATACTTACAACAACAAACCCTTTTGAAGCTAAAAATTCTGTCAAGTAAGAATATGCCATATAATCTCCACCTTTATTCTGACCATAACCATGACTGAAAATAACAATTTTGTGCTTTTTTGTTTTTTTGTCAGTTTTTGGTTCAAAAATCGCCATCGGAATTTCTCTTTGTCTGCTTTGGTCATATAACTTTAGTGTCTCTAAACTCACACTAAATGCTGATTTATTGCTGACTGATTTGCTAAGTGTTGAGCAATTTGTAAGAAGCCCTAATATAAAAATATAAATTAATCTATTCATTGATTTTGTTATTTGGAACGACTAAAAAATAACTTGAGAATATTTAGCCACGCTGTAAGCGTCTGTTATCGAGCTTTTACGCGGTTAGGCAATACCAACAGACGCTTACAGCGTGGCTTCGCGTGAGTGAAATTATCTATTTTATTTTCATTCCTTTATGATTGTTTTGGTAAGAAATGTTCCCTATTGAATGTCAAACTTCCCTTGCCTCCATCTTCACAAAACTCAACAATACCATAGCTATCACAAAAAAAGCACCTAAAGCCAAAATACTGTTGTGTTTACTGCCCGTAAGCATTTCTATCAAACCATAAATGAAGGGACCAAAGGCAGTAGCCAATTTTTCTACTACATCATAAAAGCTGAAGTAAGAAGTCGTATCGGGTGTATTTTGTGGAATCAATTTCGCATACGTAGAACGCGCCAAATGATAACCACCCATAGCTATCCCAAACGTAATCGCCATGATATAAAATTGCATCTCGGTCGTAACAAAATAACCATACACACCCAGCACAGTCCAAAAAGACAAGATACAAAATAACGTAAATTTATTGCCCTTCTTGGCAGAAAGGTAAGCAAACGCATACGCGCCCAAAATGCCCACTAATTGAAGCCCCAAAACAGTAGGTATGAGTTTATCTTGCCCCAACTTCAGCACATCACTTCCAAACAAAGTCGCAAGCAAAAAGATGCTTTGCGCCCCCATACAATAGAAGAAAAAAGCCACTAAAAACATCTTGACATTTGGCATTTTGCCAATCTGACGCGCTATTTTCTTCAATTCAATAAAACCTTTGCGCAAAAGATGCTTTTCTTTCACATCTTTTGGTACAGGTTTGGGCAAATAAAAAAAGGCTATCTGCGCAAAACCTACCCACCAAACCGCCACAAAAAGAAACGAAAGCCGTACTGCATACGCGCCTGCTTCGCTCTTAGTCCCAAAGCCTAAACTGGCAAAATTGCCTTCAAAATATTGCAAAACCACAATACAAAGTACAAGCTGAATCACACTTCCCAAAAATCCAAGCGAATAGCCACGCGCACTTACGCTGTCATAACGGTCTTCAGTGGCTATATCGGGTAGGTAAGAATTGTAAAAAACTATCGCGCCTGTATAGCCAAAACTTGCTACAAGGGCGCAGAGTATGCCCCATTCTATGTTTTTGCCCACAAACCAAAACAAACCCATACAAGCCGTAGCCCCTATGTACGTGAATATTTGCATCATCAATTTTTTCTTGCCTCCCAAGTCCGCTATGCCCGAAAGCATAGGCGAAAGGATAGCCGCAAACAAAAACGAAAGCGCAATGGCAAACGAATATAACACAGAAGAATCTATGCTCATGCCAAAAAAGAGGACAGTTTTGCCCCCAAAAGCGTGTGCCGTAACACCTGCATAATAAATCGGAAAAAGCGCGGCAGTTATCGTAAGATTATAGACAGAGTTTGCCCAATCGTAGGAAGCCCAAGCCGAAAGGACTGCGGGTTTATTTTTCATCAAGTAGTCGATGGTAATTAGTTGATAGTTTTGTGTTTCATGTGGACACGAACCATATTGATAGCATTTTTTTCGGTTGTCAATCCGAAAAAAAAGACCGCGAATTATCACAAGAACTGTTATTTTTTTGCTAAAAATCGTGGTCTTTTTTTATTTTTTCGGATTGACAACCGCGAGCGGATTGCCAACCGAAAAATAAAAAAATAAATTAGTTTGGGGTTCGCACCTCTTACCTAATAGGCTTCTTTGATTTTTTGGATAATATTGGTGGTAGAATAGCCTTCTACAAGGTCTATAGTTTCGACCTTGCCTCCCTTAGCCGCTATGATGTCCGCGCCTATTATTTGTGCCACTTGGTAGTCGCTACCTTTTACCAAGATATCAGGTTGCAAGGCTTCAATGAGTGCGTAGGGGGTTTGCTCACCAAAAAGCACCACCAAATCCACAAACTCAAAACTTGCCATCATGCGAGCGCGGGCGTTTTCGGGTATGATGGGGCGTTTTTCGCCTTTGAGTGTGCGAACAGAGGCATCAGTATTCAGTCCTACTACCAGTTTTTGCCCTTTGGCGCGGGCTTTCTCAAGGTAGTCTATATGTCCGAGATGCACTATGTCAAAACAGCCGTTTGTAAAAACGACTTGTTCGCCACTTGCCTGCCACGTTTGCACACGCTGACAGGCTTCGGGCAGGGAAGTTATTTTTTCTGAAGTCATATTTTCATTTATCAGGGAACATTTAACAGGCGTTTTTCCGAAAAAAAGACCGCAAATTTATTTTTTCGGTTGGCAATCCGCTCGCGGTTGTCAATCCGAAAAAAAAGACCGCAATTTTGTTTTTTCGGTTGGCAATCCGCTCGCGGTTGTCAATCCGAAAAAACAAAAAACAAATCATAATTTAAATAAAGAAGTCAGGCATCAATTTTTCTCCAGGGACATTGGCATATTGCGCAAAGTCTGTAACGCCTTCTGTGCGAAGGAAGTCTTCGTCTATCAGGAAGTTGTTGGTAAAATCTTTGCCTTTTTGGAAAATAAGATGTGCCGCATCTGCCATGATTTCGGGCTTGCGTGATTGGCGCATCATATTTTCTCCACCAAGCATATCTACAGCCGAAGTAGCTATAGTAGTACGAGGCCAAAGCGCATTGAACGCCACTTTGCCCTTGAACTCTCCTGCCATACCAAGTACGCACATACTCATACCAAACTTAGCAATAGTATATGCTACATGAGGCGCAAACCAGCGTTGCTCAAGCGAGAGTGGAGGCGAAATGTTCAATACGTGCGGATTTTGTGCTTTTAGCAGGTGGGGCAGGCAAGCCTTTGTAGTAAGGAAAGTACCGCGCGTGTTGATGTTGTGCATCAGGTCATAGCGTTTCATATCCGTTTCCATAGTGCTTGTAAGCTGTATCGCGCTGGCATTATTGATTAAGATGTCAATGCCTCCAAAAGTCTGTACGGCATTGGCTACAGCTTCATAGACCTGTGCTTCCTCGCGTACATCTACTATGATAGGAAGTGCCTTGCCTCCCGCTTGCTCTATCTCCTCTGCAGCAGAGTAGATAGTACCGGGTAGTTTGGGGTGTGGGGCGGCAGTCTTAGCCGCGATGATGATGTTTGCACCTTCAGAGGCGAGCTTTAGTCCGATGGCTTTGCCTATCCCGCGACTTGCGCCTGTGATGAATACGGTTTTTCCTTTGAAATAACTCATAAGAAATATTTTAGATGTATGATTTTAGATTTATAACTATTTAGCCCCCTGCCCCAAAGGGGAGGTTTATTGGCACTTTTTGGGTATTTCAGTGTTTTGATGCGTAATTTTAAATTAAAACTTGCATTCCCCCCTTTGGGGCAGGGGGCTTTATAATATTTTTTGAATCCAAGTTTCGGTTACATTGATTTTTTGGCGTTTTTGCAAATCTCCCACTGTCGTTACGGTTTGGTCAAAAACTTCAAGCGTAGGCGGTGCGCCCATAGTGCGGAAGGCAGGCAAGGTCGATACTTGCAAAGTGTCATCTTGCCAATGTGCAACATATTGCCGTTTGAACATATCGAGTTGCAATTTCTCGCCTATTTCACGCATCAATTTTACTGAAGTATCTATTGAGCAACCGCTTGCGCCATGCATGGCTTCATCTACAGCTAAGGCTACAAACTGCCCATGCAAAAGTGCGAAAGAGGCATTTAATGGCTCTTTGTGTGCTTCCCACGTTTCACAAAAGTTTTGCAAGGTTTGGGTAAGATAAGTCTTTTCTTCAGCTGTAAGTGGGCGCGGGATATGATATAACCACAGACGCGCTTCGGCAGGCAAGGTTTCAAAACGGATATACATACAGATTTAACAATCGAGGTACGTGAATAGTTGCAAAGATACACGCTTTTGTGAAACGAAAGTTGCATTTGTGTATATCTTTTATTACTTTTGCATAAAAACTTTCTACTTCTCATTCGCTCAATAGAGTAGGATTTCAAACCCTACTCTATTGAGCGAATGAGAAGTATTAAATCCATACTTCCAACCTCCGCATGGCTTCTTCTCTCAGCTCATTACGCTATCTGAATACATTTCTCTACAAATACCGAAGTTATTTATTTTGGGGAACTATCTTTACCATCATTTCAAATATATTTAGCATTGCGCCCGCACCTATCGTGCGGTATGCTTTTGACCTTATCGAGGAGGCAGTTGATTTGCATTATATGTATCGTGGTTACGAAAACCACAAAAATATTTACGCACTTTTTGCGCAAGTTACGCTTTTTTATGGCGCATTGATAGTCATTATGGCACTTTTGAGAGGCGTTTTCTTATTTTTGGTGCGTCAAACGCTTATCGTGATGTCGCGCTTGATAGAGTATGATTTGAAAAATACCATCTACAAACAGTATCAAAACTTGCCACTTAGCTTCTATAGGCGCAACAATACAGGCGACCTCATGGCGCGTATCTCTGAAGACGTGGGGCAGGTAAGAATGTATATCGGACCTGCTATCATGTACGGCATCAACTTGGTAACGCTCTCTGTGATGATTATTGTATTCATGTTCATGATAGATGCAAAGCTGGCATTTTATACCATTTTGCCCCTGCCTTTTTTGTCTATCAGCATTTACTACGTCAGCAATCTTATCAATAAACAATCTACAGAGCTTCAAAAACAACTTTCGGGACTTTCTACTTTTACGCAAGAAGCCTTTTCGGGTATCAGAGTCTTGAAAGCCTTTGCACGCGAAAACGAATCCATCAAAAAATTTGGAGAAACAAGCGACAAATACAAAAAACACGCCATTCGCCTTTCCTACATCGAGGCACTATTTTATCCACTTATCATTGCGCTGGTGGGCTTGAGCAGTAGCCTCGTGATATACATAGGTGGCGTAGAAGTCATGAATGGTAAAATAACCAATGGCGTAATTGCTGAATTTATTATATACGTGAATATGCTGGTCTGGCCTGTTACTTCTATAGGCTGGGTGATGAGCCTTGCCCAACGTGCCGCCGCTTCACAAACCCGCATCAATGAATTTCTGGAAGCAAAAAACGAAATTACTGCTGTAAATGGACATAACCTTGAGCGCGAATTGGTAGGCAAGATTACTTTCGCAGATGTGAGCCTTACCTACCCCGATACAGGCGTAAAAGCCTTGAAAAACATTACTTTTGAGGTCAATGCAGGAGAAACGCTGGCTATACTTGGCACTACAGGCGCTGGGAAATCTACTATAGCCATGCTCATACCGC
>JAAFJK010000020.1 GCA_013298105.1 Cytophagales bacterium | reverse complement strand
CAATAATTGTATTTTGTGGAGTGCTTTTTTTGTAAAGTAGTGTTACTTTTAGTAGCTTTGCAGCTAATTTTGAAAACTGATTATTTAGCCCCAAAGGGCAGAGGCGATTGCTTCTGTTTTAACCTCCCTCCCGACCTCCCTCCATTCTGGAGGGAGGTGTAACGCCCCTCTCCATTTTGGAGAGGGGCAGGGGGAGAGGTTAAAATTGGGCATAAAAACGAATAAAATTAGAAACAATCGCCTCTGCCCAAAGCGGAGCTTTTATGCAAAAATTATCGAAAAAATTTAAAGCTAACTATTTTATGATACTTCGTTTTTGGCTGTGTGTGGCTCTCTTTGTGCTGACGCTCAATGACCTACAAGCGCAATTTACCACTGAAGGAAAAGAATTTTGGGTGGGGTTTATGGATATGTCTAATGTGACACCTACTCAAGAACTATTCATCACAAGTAGATACAATACTACAGGTACGGTTTCTATTCCACTTCAGGGATGGACACAAAATTTTAGTGTGGCTTCAGGGCAGACTACCATTGTAAATTTACCTATCATACATACCACAACGAATGAAACTGTGCAAAATAATGGCATATACATAGTTTCGCTTGAGGACATAAGTGTATATGGAGTGAACAAGTTAAACTATGCTACAGAGGCATCTTTAGTTTTGCCTAAAAAAGCCTTGGAAGGCGCAACTGAATATGTCATCAATGCTTACAAAGGATTTGAAACTGGCATTGCGGCTTCTCAATCTCAATTTTTGGTAGTGGCAATGGAAAATAATACTCAACTGACTATTACCCCTAAACAAAATACATTTGGAGGTAGATTGGCAGGGCAATCCTTTCAAATTACTTTGGAGACGGGGCAAGTGTATCAGGTGCAAACATTTCCTGGACCAAGCCCACCAAGCGAAGATTTGATGGGTAGTGTTGTTAAAAGTACCAATGGAAAAGCATTTGCTGTTTTTGGGGGCGTTAATCTGGCTTCTGTACTATGTGGTAATGCGCAACAACATTTATATGAGCAAAACTATCCTGTAGGTACTTGGGGAAAAGAATATTTGATATTGCCTTATAAGGGAGCTTCTAAGGGATATGTATATAGGGTTTTAGCGGCTGAAAATGATACGCAAGTACAAATCAAAATTGGCAATAATGCGCCTTCTACCATTACTTTACAAAAAGGGGCGTTTCATCATGGGGTGGTAAATACTTTAGCGGGCTTTGCAGGAGAAATTTATGTGAGTGCGAATAAGCCTATCTCTGTTTCAAAATATCTAAAGGGGCAAGGTTGCAATGGTATTTCCTCTATGGACAATCGTGGCGACCCCAATATGTTGATATTAAATGCGTTGAATCAGCCTGTCCAAAGGGCTACTTTTAATACTATCAGTACGCCTACAGATTTGATGGATGCACATTTTGTGAATGTCATCACAAGGACGAATAGCATCGATAAGGTAAAATTGCAGGGAAGTTTTTTGAGTGCGAGCCTTTTTCAGCCTGTTTCTGCCAATAGTGCGTATTCCTACGCTCAAGTGAATTTGGTGCCATACGGGATAGACCCTGTTTTGGGCAAAAGTTTTACGCTTGAGTCGGATAGTACGTTTATTGCCTACGCTTACGGATATGGCAATGCGTCCTCCTACGCCTATAGTGTGGGGGCAAATTTTGTGAAATTGGATTACAAATTGACTGCCTCCAAGGAGAAAATTTGTTTGGGGGAAACGATTGATTTTGTGGGGGAAGGGACCAATATTCTTTCTTATACGTGGGATTTTGGTGATGGCTCGCCTCTGAAAACAGGGCAAAATGTAAGTCATACTTATACGCAAACAGGGAACTATACCGCGAAAATGACTGTCCAGATTTTGGGTAGTTTCGTGGCGCATACTGCCACGAAGCCTATAGAAGTTTATCCTTTGGCTGTGCCTGATTTGGGGGCAGACCAAACGCATTGTGTAGGCAAGGGATTTACATTGGATAGCAAGGTTATGCTGGCAGGGGTGAGTTATGTCTGGAAACGTGATGGGGTGGTCTTGCCTACCGCGCAGGGTAGTTCGCTACAGACTGAGGTGGCAGG
>JAAFJK010000034.1 GCA_013298105.1 Cytophagales bacterium | reverse complement strand
ACTAAGCACTTCCGATAGAAGCAAGTTTGCAACTTGCGTTTTGCGATAGCAAAACAACTACCACGCTAAAACCGCTACAAAATTACAACTTTTCAGCACAAAACCCAACACAAAAAATATCTTGCCTACGTTTTATATTCGTTTTAGTGCAGTTTTAGCTCGGTAGAAAAATGCTTTGCATTTTGCGGGTTACAAACCCGCCTCTATTTGAAGTGCTTAGTTGCAAACTAAGCACAACAGAGGCAAAAAAACTACATCAACTCATCAATTTCCCACTGGCGCAAGCGTCCACGCTTGTGCCTAAGTATCTGAAGCCTGTGGCTTCTGCCGTAGGCAAATAACCACACTAAAACCAAAACATTTTTTATCTTTTGCATTCATTTTAGTATGATTTAAGTTCGGCATTTTGTTGCTTCGCAACAAACAAGCCACAGGCTTGTAGCTATTTAGGCACAAGGCATAGCCTTGCGCCAGTTGGAGGCTAAAATTACGCCCAATACTTTCGCACCTGTAGGCAAGTTATAATGTCTTCGAATAGCATATTTTGAATAGGTTGAAAATATACCCATCGATTGTATTGATTAATACTGTTTTCTTTACCTATTTGATTTTTGGCATACAAAGTATAGCTTTGTAAAGATGTATTTTCCTCACACTTTATTTCGAAAAAATTATAGTGTGCTAAAATAAAACATAAATCAATTAATTGATTTTCAGATAATTGTATTTTTATTTCTGTTTGCTCATTTCCGCAAAAGAATCCATGCATTACCCCTTTTTCATCAATGCGTAAGTCAAAGTAACTTCCTATGTCTTCACGTCCATACCTTAAAGTTAATATTTTTGGGCAAAAAGAAGCTATATTCTCAGGTAAGATATTAAGTTCTCTTTCGCTCTCAAAAGACTGTACCTCATTGTATGATAAAATCTTTTCTTGTGCTTTGAAAATATCCACAAGTCTTTTAAATATTCCCATAAAATCTATGCTTGAAAAAGGTTAGATAATTTTTTAAAATCTAAAGGCGCGAAGAATGTCCATAATTGGATAGGATATTGTGCAAAATTAGGAATATTGGCATATTCTCGAAGTTGCATCAATAGCTTATCTGCTTCAAAATCAAACCTTTCCAAATGTATCACGCTTAGAAAACGCGCTACAATTTGTTGATATTTTTCTTTTGCTTGTTTTAGTTGTGGTAATAATTTTTGGACTACTTCTTCAGCAGAATATTTCATAACTTGGAATGTTTCAATCCAATAAAGTGCTTCATATTTTTTTTCAAGCAAAGCACGTGCTGTCATTGTATCATTATTGCATAATGCTTCAAAAGCATTTTTTTCATATTGCTTTGCATATAAATTACTTGCCAATTCATTGTATGTGTGTGTTATCTTTTGTGCTTGTATTTGTGCATTGGCTATGCCTAATGTAATTTTAGACAAAAAATGTTGAGCCTCACACATTTGCGCATAAAGAGCGTAATGGAGAGGGATAGAGGCATCAACAAACCTATAGTGATACGCTTGACTAAAATTCAATGCTCTTTCATAATATGCAACTTTGCTGAGAAAAGGCATTTTGAATGTTTGGAGGTTTGTATTCATACGTTTTCTTTTAGGCAAATATACGAAAAAAATCAAAAGCAAGCCAAAAATGACTTGCTTTTTTATCTACTTCTTCTGCCCCCCCACTGGCGCAAGCGTCCACGCTTGTGCCTAAGTATCTGAAGCCTGTGGCTTCTGCCGTAGGCAAATAACCACACTAAAACCAAAACATTTTTTATCTTTTGTATTCATTTTAGTATGATTTAAGTTCGGTATTTTGTTGCTTCGCAACAAACAAGCCACAGGCTTGTAGTTATTTAGGCACAAGGCATAGCCTTGCGCCAGTAGGGCACAAAACCCAACACAAAAAATATCTTGCCTGCGTTTTATATTCGTTTTAGTGCAGTTTTAGCTCGGTAGAAAAATGCTTTGCATTTTGCGGGTTACAAACCCGCCTCTATTTGAAGTGCTTAGT
>JAAFJK010000652.1 GCA_013298105.1 Cytophagales bacterium | reverse complement strand
TTCAGTGAGGTATAAAAAATAAATGCAAAACTGTAGAACAGGCTTCCAGCCTGTTTATCATTTGATAAACAGGCTGGAAGCCTGTTCTACAGAATATTCCGTAATAATTTTTTAAGAACCAATTTTGTGGTTGCCCTTTTTGTAAGGCGATAGGGATTGCCCCTACATTTTTAATCTCCACAAAAATTGTCTGAAAAAAGACCAATTTGATTACTTTTCGTGGATACGCGCCATGAATATATTGCGCTTATCAAAAGAATCTCTCAGTGCATACAAATTACTCAAACGCACCTTGCCTATGAGATAGTTAAATTCCTGTGCTTTGTGTTCTATAGTTACCTCCTCAAAATATATCCCTGCTATGTCTTGAGGGACATGATAGCGCAGATAAATCGTCAGTAGTTCGTCTTGAGTCTGCGTGATGCGTTTTTTATTTTGCATTTTGCGGTACTCATATTGATAACCGTATCGAAGTGCCGAAATATCTGAAAGAACCGCCGAGCCTGTAGGATGTCCGCCCGCGCCCTTGCCTACGAAGACCTGCTTGCTGGAGAAGGCGGCTTCTACTATCACGCCATTGTACTCATTCTCTACGTGATACAGGTAATGACCGCGTGGTATGAACTGTGGCATGACAGAGAGCGAAATCTCATGCTCATTTACTTTGTGGACATCAGCTATCAGTTTTATCTTGTATTTTTTCTCTTGCGCAAACTGAATGTCGTGCGTAGAAAGTTGCTGAATACCATAGTTGAATACTTCTTGCGGGTTGATGATAAGCCCGTAAGCGTGTGCCGCCAAAATACAGAGCTTGTACTTGGGGTCAAAAGCTCCTACATCAAGTATAGGATTACTTTCAGCAAAACCCAACTCTTGCGCCTGCTTCAGCGCGTCTGGGTAGGCAAGGTTTTCTTCAATGACTTTGGTAAGAATGAAGTTGGTAGAACCATTGAAAATACCCGAAACAGAGTACAACAGTTCGTTGTCATAATATTCTGCCAAATTGCGGATAATCGGAATACTTCCACAGGCGGAGGCTTCATACAGCAACGATACGTTGTGGGCTTGCTGAAGCTCCACGAGTTCAGGCAAATGCTCGGCAATCATTTTTTTGTTTGCCGTTACGACATTTTTGCCTTTTTGCATGGCTTCTTTTACGATAGCAAAAGCGGCATCAGCATCATCAATCAGCTCTACGACAGTGTTGATTTGAGGATTATCCAATACTTCTTGCTTATCAAACGTAAAGTGTTGCATGGGTATAGTCCGCGCCTTGTCTTTATTTTTTACGCATATTTTGATGATTTCAGCCTCAAAATCCGTTTGAGTGAATATATCATACAAGCCCTGCCCTACACAGCCAAAGCCAAACATTCCTATTTTTATTTTTGTAACCATAAACAAAAGCCCCCTGCCCCAAAGGGGAGTTTTTATAAAATATTTTGGAAGCTCCCCTTTGGGGTAGGGGGCTTTTCATAAATGCTTTTTTAAATCGCGCAATAATTTATTCGAAAACACAAACTCGTTTAGTTCCTCCACATCAGCGCGTACTATTTCCTTATTTGTACCTTCCCAAAGTTTGTGTCCTTGATGCAAAAATATGATAGTTTCGCCTATTTCCATCACAGAGTTCATGTCGTGGCTTACTATGACAGTAGTAGTATCAAATTCGTGTGTGATTTCATAAATAAGGTTGTCAATTTTGATAGAAGTCAGTGGGTCTAAGCCCGAATTTGGTTCATCAATAAAAAGGTATTGAGAGTTCATGACTATGGCGCGGGCTATCCCTACGCGCTTTTTCATACCCCCGCTTATCTCGGAGGGCATTCGTTTGGTAGCGTGGCTTAGTCCGACTCTCTCCAAACAAAAAGCGACTCTTTCCTGCCTTTCCTTCAGCGAAAGTGTAGTAAGCATCTCAAGCGGAAACATCACATTTTGCTCTACAGTTTTGGAATCAAAAAGCGCGCCTCCCTGAAAAAGCATACCTATTTCGCGCCTTATTTCGCGCTTTGTGTCCTTGTCGGCGCGTGTAAACTCACGCCCTGTAAAGAGTATATCGCCTTTGTCGGGTTGTACCAAACCGACTATGCACTTCAGCAATACACTTTTACCCGTACCGCTCGCGCCTATAATCATATTCGCCTTCCCTTTTTGAAAAGTAGCCGATATGCCTTTGAGGATTTGGCGTTCGCCAAAGCCTTTTTGTACGTCTTTTAGTTCTATCATGGCTTTATTTACTCCAAAAAAGATAAAAATGTAACCCGCCACAGTTGCTCATATTGGTTATTTTTGGGGTTAAAAGTTTCTTGTTTGCGGGCTTCAAGGGTAACTTTTTTTCCTTTGTGCTGTTTGAAGTTTTTGATGATTTCATCTTCATCATCAGGCTGATAGAGGATTAAAAATCGTTCTTCGTATTTTTTTCCTTCGGCATCTTCGCGCTCTACGACGAGGTAGGGAAGGTTTTTGCTCTCTATGCGCTTCAGCGTGGCTTTGATGCGTTTGAAGTTCGGACGTTCTCTGTATTCATTTTCTGCTACTGGAGGTTCAGGCTTTTTTTCTTTTTCTATCATCTGTTGCACATTCAGGGTATCAGCCAGCCTTGCCTGCCGCATAGAATCTATCTGTGCCTGTCTTTTTTGTATAGATGCTTGCTGGACATCTATAGCTT
>JAAFJK010000243.1 GCA_013298105.1 Cytophagales bacterium | reverse complement strand
AAAGAGGCGTATATTCTTTGATGGCGTTGGCTATGCGTTCTATGTTTTCAGGCGAGCTATATTTTCGTGTTTTTCGCGTATCTTGCCTACCTCATCAAGCAATTTCTGTAATTTTTCTATGTTGGGTTGCATATTTTTATTGTTTTTTGATAGGTTTACTTTCTGACTTACGAGCCTTTTCTTTAGACAGCGTGAGGTTTTTCTCAGCCAACATTTCTTTAGCTTTTTGCAACAAAAAACTTTGCTGTTCTTCGTTCATTTGGGCGACAAGCTCTAACAATTCATTCATAATCAATGTATTAGTTGTGAAAATAAATTCATGTATTATCAAATTACAAAAGCCCTCACTTGCGAAAGGGCTTTTGGGTTCTTACTATCTATCTGAGAACATCACGACTTACTGTAAGCGTAGCGGAGGTACTATATGTAAATTTTAGCTTATGGAATTGAATTATGCTCGCATAATTGTCTCAGCAATTTTAAAAGCTAAAATTTACATATAGTACCTTAAGCACGCTGAATGACAGGCGTGTATGTTGAAGTATGGGAGGCTTGAGTACGACTGCAGCGAAACACTACAGCAAAAATGCTAAGAACAACACAAAGATAACAAAAAAAATCAATAATTCCAAATCTTAGGAGTAAAAAATAAACATTCCTTGCCTGCCCCGAAAGTTTAGTCTAACTCCTCGCCCAGCATAGTAAAAATACGAATTTTAAGGGTTTTCAGGATTTGATAAATTTTGAATAAATCTTCTTCATCTGTGATAGAGTACGGAACAGAAATACTGTATTCCTTGCCTTTCAAAATCATAAAATACCAACTATTACCCACTATGAAGCCACCATACATCAGTTCAGGAATACCTCCATTCAGCACTTGCCCCACCAACATAGCCGCAAGGCATTGCCCTATCGGGTCGCCTTCATTGTCAAAAGTTTTCTTATGTTCTTGCAAGAAAAAATAAGGGCTTTCAGGTTCTTGACTGCCAGACGCAACCATCAGGTCGGGCTTGCCTACCATATCCTCGCCTTCTACAGTGCTTTTCAGCTCACGCAACGCAAAAGAACGCACATTCAACCCATCAAAATTCACTTCTTGTATGATGCGCCCAATGACTTTGATGACCAATTCCCATTCGTTGAAGTCCCAATATTTGCGCAAAACTTCTTTGCGTAGTTTCTTCAGATTATGTGCTACAAACTCGTCAGGTTGTTCCAAATTAGGTATATCTATCCAATTTGTCAGTTCAGGCAATATATCTACTTGTTTCAAGTCAAATTTCCTCTCCAAAGCCTGCCGTTTCCATTGTCCAAAATTACTCATAATCAAATGTTTTTTTGCAAATATACAAAAAAATAGCGTTTTCTGGAATCTATAAGCATAAAAATTTTGTAGGCAATTTTAATATTCAAATGAATTTTGCCTGAACATCACATCTGTACGCAACACATATTTTCTACCATTGTGTACGAGTGTTCCTGTATGACGAAGTTCATGCAAAAAACATAGTGCATAACCCGTCTGTGGCTTCACTGAAAATCCATCAAAAGCTGTTTCTCCACCCTCAAAATCCTCATTCAAATAAATAAGAAAAGTCCAAAAACTTTCTTCTAAGATGCCATCAACTGTTCTTGAAAAATGACCATCACGATGTTTATTGAATCTCTCCCCTTGGTCATAGCGATAAAACCGAAACCGCTCATTGAATCCTGTCAGCTCAAATACGCCCATAGAGGCAGGCAAGAAAGGTTTTGCACGCTCAAAAAGAAATGATGCTAATTCTTTATTGTCATGCAACAAGCGATAATTATTGCGCACACCTTTCATCATAGCCGATGTATGCCCACCTATCGTAACTTCAGCCTCCTCATAACCTTCATTTTCACTCAATTCAATGTAACTCCTACATTCTTCTTTAGAAAGAAAATTAGGAATCAGAAAAGCCTCTGGGTGCAAAATAACTGTATCAAGCATAGAAATTTTGAAAGAAAGTCGAAATTGTTATGAATTACCCCAACCCCAAAATTTTATATTTTTCGTATAAATCTCCAGCCTGCGGGTGTCCGAGCTTGTGTGCTTTTAGCCAGTCAAGGCAGGCAAGTTTGGGATTGCCGAGCGTATAGTACATAGCCCCGCGCTCAAAATAAGCGGGTGCATATTGTGGATTCAGCCGAATCGTCTGCACAAAATCCGCCAAAGCCTCGTCATACATCTCGCGTTGCGCATACAGTTTGCCTCTAAAATAATACGCGGCGGTGTAGCTTTCATTGAAAATAATGGCGTGCGAATACGCCAAAATAGCCTCCTCTTGTTCGCTTTGCGCACCCGCCAACATACCCAGCTCAAAGTAGGCAAGGGCAAAGTCAGGCTCAAGCCGTACAGCTTCTTTCAGGTCTTGCACCGCTTGTTTGTAGGCTTTATCTTTTGCGTACAGTCGTCCACGCTGATAATGGGCTTCGGCAGGCGTATCAAACAAATCTTCGTCAATGATTTGACTAAGTATCGTGATAGCTTGTGTATTTGCTTCGGCTTTGATTTGGTTTTGGGCAAGCGTCATGAGCTTTTCGGCTTTGATTTTTCGCTGTATTTTTTCGGACTCCTCGAGCCAAGCAGACTTGTCTTGTGCCTTAAGGTAGTCTATCTCTGCCACTTTTCCCCAATCCAAGTATGCTTCTTGCCTGCGCCCCGCTTCATAATAAGCCGTCCCACGTTTGTAAAGTATTTTTTTATCCTCTCCACTAAGGTCTAATGCCTCTGTAAAGTCGTGGATAGCCGCCTCATATTGCGCCTGATGCGTATAGATGATGCCTCGATGATAGAGAGCTTCTGCATTCTTATCATCAAGCAAAATGGTTTTGGTAAAGTCCGCCAAAGCCTCCTCTTTTTTGTCAAGTGCAAATCTTGCCCTTCCACGCCAAAAGTAGCCTTCGGGCGAAGATGGACGCAACTCTACGATATGGCTGGCAGAAGTTTCAGCTTTTTTGTATGCTTGCTTGTCAAAAAAAATCTTTGCCTCGACCAGACGTGCCTCTGTCATGGCAGGATTAAGTTTCAAGGCATACTCCAAATCTTTCAACGCGAGGTCTGGCATATTGCGCTTCAGTTTGCGCAGTGCATTCAGCAGGTAAAATTGGGCGGTAAGCATGGTGCGAAGTACGAAGCTAAAATTTTTGTTTCTTAAAACAATGTAAAAATATTACATATAAAAGCAAAGTAAATATTTTTTTTGCATAATTACAAAAAAAGTTTAATTTTACAGCTATGAAAGAACAAACAAAATACTTGGTGCTGTGTGTAGATGACGAGAAAATAATTTTGGATTCTCTCAAAAAAGAGCTACAAGCCTTCTTGCACCCTCCTTACACTTTAGAAGTTGCGCAAGGTGGCGAAGATGCGCTTGAAGTCATCAGAGAATTTATGGAAGATGACTATGAAGTGCCACTCGTGATTACAGATTATATCATGCCCAAAATGAAAGGCGACCAGCTTCTGAGAAGTATCAGCGAGGTATCACCTCAAACATTTGGTATTTTGCTTACAGGACAGGCGGATTTGGAAGGTGTGCGCAACAGCGTAAGATATGGACGTTTGCAGTCTTTTTTACTTAAGCCTTGGGACACAGTAGATTTGAAAGGAGATATTCAAAAAACGCTGAATTTATATCAACAAGAAAAACAAATCAAACTTCAAAATGAGCATTTGCAAGAAATGGTAGCCACCAAAACACAAGAGTTGATTGTGCAAAATCAGCAACTGATAGATTTAAATCATGAAAAAGACAACCTTATGGGTATCGTAGCGCATGATTTGCGCTCACCTATCAACAATATTGTGGGTTGTCTGGAGTTAGTACGGCTTTCTGCTGGGTTGAATGAAGATATGCCCATGTATTTTGGCATCATCAACAAAGAAATAGACCGCGCATTTGATTTGATAGAAGATTTGCTTGTGATTAGCAAATACAACGCATTGGAAAAAGAGCTAACACTCGAAGCTATAGATGTGCGTGTGCTGGTAGGCAAGCTGTTTTTGATGTTTGCACAAAAAGCAGAAGCAAAAAACATCAACTTGCATTTTGAAGCACCAACAGATATGCAAGACTTTCAGACCGAAAAGGATATGTTTGAGCGTATTTTAGAAAACTTACTTTCGAATGCCATTAAATTTTCGCCTTTTGACAAAAACATTTGGATTAAAATAACCCATTCTTCTACAGAATGGCTCATAAGTGTACAAGATGAAGGGCAAGGCTTTTCAGAAGCCGATAAGCAAAAGGTCTTCCAAAAATTCCAAAAACTGTCTGCCTTGCCTACAGCGGGGGAAACCTCTACAGGGTTGGGTTTATCAATTACAAAGATTTTTACAGAGCGGTTGGGAGGTCAGATTAGGCTTGAGAGTACACAAGGCAAAGGAAGCACTTTTGTACTTACCTTTCCTATCTGATAGCAGATGCCCCGCAAGTCGCAAGTAATCAGAGGAGCTTGCGGGAAATCAGTATGATTGTTACTTGGCTACAAGTTCAATATCCAAATTGATGAGCGATTTAAAATCCTCGCCTGACTCTTGCATATCTTCATCTCCATCATCAAAATACCACTTCACGCTTACTTTTGCACCTGATTCAGAGATTCGCTCAAGTTTGCGTAAAATATCCAAGATACATTTGGAGGAGCTTGTATTGAAGTATTCAAGATTAAAGATAGCTTCTGTTTCTGTTTGAGGTTGTTGCACATATTGGTCGAGCCAGTCAAAAAGCAATTTATAGAAGCTAATGGCATTTTCGGGAATAGAACGACCAGACATCTCGAGCGCACCCTCCTCATGGTTGCAATAAATAGAGGGCGTTCTATCGGTTTTGTCGATTCTTAAAATTTCCATAAAATAGAAGATAATGGTTTAATGAGGTTTGGCAGGTACTTTTACCTGAAGGGTATAAAAACAGTAGGTGTCGTTCACGTTATCAAAAGCATGGGCTATTTTCTCCCCTGACTTGCGTGCCATGTCTATCAAGCCTAAGCCTGCACCTCCTGTTTCTGAAGGTTGTTGTAAGCTGATGATTTCTTTGTAAAACTCTTTCAGCTCATCTGGAGTCATATTATTGACTTTGTATATTTTATTTTCAAGTTTAGGCACACGCTCGCGGAACATATAGTTGCCTGTGGTGATATAATAAGCGTCTGTACTTCTGCGAATCATCAAAGTAGCGGCATGGTAATAGGCTTCTTCCTCTGGGATAGGCTGGTATTGTTGGTAGTTATAAATATTTTGCAAACATTCCAGCAAGACACTAAAGACTTTTTTACGCACTTTCAAGTCCTCGTTCTTGCGCTCAAGGCGGTCATCGAGGAGTTGGAGGAGTGAAGTAAGGAGATTATTTGTTATTTCACCTTTGAAATACAAGATGACTTGGTCTTCTTGCATTTTCTTAAAGTATTCATAAACGTTTAGCATGCCATCCGCATTTGATAGATAATACGACTAATGAAATACCTGATGGGCTTGAATGGTAAAAACCGCTCTCATGTCATCAAATATGTTTTTCTGACTTTATTGTACTATGTTTGCGCAAAATTAGGTAAAAACTTTTAATTTATTTCACAAAAAAACAAAACTATTTTTTTTATAATATGCAAGCGTTACAAAAAACCATCGAAAAAGCGTGGGAAGACCGCACTTTACTTGCCCAAAAAGACACTACAGAGGCTATACGCCATGTCATAGCCTCCTTAGATGCAGGAGAGCTACGGGTTGCCTTGCCTACCGAAAGTGGTTGGCAAGTCAATGAATGGATAAAAAAAGCAGTCATTTTGTATTTTCCTATCCAGCAAATGCAAACGATGGAAGTCGGTATTTATGAATACCATGACAAAATCCCGCTCAAGCGTGATTATGCCGCCAAAGGTGTGCGGGTAGTGCCGTCAGCTGTAGCGCGGTATGGGGCTTTTATCGCAAGTGGTGTGATTTTGATGCCTTCTTATACCAATATTGGCGCGTACATAGACAGTGGCACCATGATAGACACTTGGGCGACTGTGGGCAGTTGTGCGCAAATCGGCAAAAATGTCCACCTGAGCGGAGGTGTAGGCATAGGTGGTGTACTTGAGCCTGTGCAAGCCTCGCCTGTCATCATAGAAGATGGCGCATTTATTGGCTCGCGTTGCATAGTCGTAGAGGGCGTGCGGGTAGGCAAGGAGGCGGTACTTGGAGCGAATGTAGTCCTTACAGGAAGCTCAAAAATCATAGACATCACAGGCAATACAGCTATAGAATATAAGGGCTATGTACCCGAACGCTCGGTAGTCATACCTGGAAGCTATCCTAAACAATTTCCTGCGGGTACTTACAACGTGCCTTGCGCACTCATCATAGGTCAGCGCAAAGAAAGTACAGACCTTAAGACTTCGCTCAATGAAGCCTTACGCGAGAACAATGTAGCTGTCTAACACAAAAAAACTTGCCTGCCCAAACTATAGAGGGCAGGCAAAAGGGGGCAAAACTGTAGAACAGGCTTCCAGCCTGTTTATGACTTGAAAACGACAGGCTGGAAGCCTGTGCTACAGCCTGTTCCGTAATAACTTTCTAAGAGCCTCTTTTTTTGTACGTTGCGGGTGGTTGAAGATATTGACAACGTTGAAAATAAAAAATATCAAATAACAAATCGTACAGTAGTCTGGACAAAATTATATTATCAATGGACTTCTTGCGAAAGTGCTATTTCTGATACCTCAACCCTGCCCTTCTCCAAATGGAGAAGGGTTAAAAAGACTTTCGCAAGAAGTCTACTCAAAAAAATACAGGAGAAAAAAAGTCTGCCTCATCGAGACAGACTTTTCTCAAGTACAAAAACTATGAAATTTTGTATTTTAGGGTATTTTTTGCAAAGATAGCTTTTTTCTTGAAAAAAGCGCAAACGAAATAACTATAGCTTTTTTCTTGAAAAAAGCGCAACAGCGCAAACGAAATAACTATAGCTTTTTTCTTGAAAAAAGCGCAACAGCGCAAACGAAATAACTATAGCTTTTTTCTTGAAAAAAGCGCAACAGCGCAAACAAAATAACTATAGCTTTTTTCTTGAAAAAAGCGCAACATCGCAAACGAAATAACTATAGCTTTTTTCTTGAAAAAAGCGCAAACGAAATAACTATAGCTTTTTACTTTTCAGTAAGTTTTGCATCAAGGTTTTGTAAAGTTTGCCAAAGCGTTTGGGCAGTCATTTGGAGGGTTTGCTCTGACAAATGTATGCTTTGGTCTGTAGGCTGATGATAATGCTGAAAAAGCGGGGCTTTTTGTAAGATTTTAAAGAGCGAATCAAAACCTTTCTTCTCGGCTTGTGCCATATAATATTCGCCTGCTACCGCCAAATCCAAATCTGAAATGCACGTAATCGTGAAGGCTTCGGCAGGTATGATGCCTGCTGTGCGAAAGCTTACGTGGTCTGCCATATTGGTTACGATTTGGTCAAAACGAAAGGTCGTAAGTTGCCGTTCGTGGGCAGTTTTTTCAAAAGTTTCGAGCAAAATGCCTTTATCTTGTTGGTCTAAAGACCAAAGCGCGAATTTATCTCCCTGCCCCACCAGCTCAAGATTGTAAAGTCCAAGCATATCTTTTACCCCAAATTCTTCACAATAAGCGTCCGAACCTTGCAAATAATTTTCTTCTTCATCAAAGAAAAAAACAGCTATCTGAAAGTTTGTAAACGGGTAGGCAAGGCTTTGTTTCAGGATATACAACGCGACTGCCATCGCGCTTGCGTTGTCATTCGCACCTGCCGAACGTGATACTACATCAAAGTGTGAACCTATCCCCACGTAGGCGAGGTGCGTAGCTGGTTTATAAAAAACATTTGTACCTGTGGTGTATGGCTGGAGCGTATAACTTACCTGCCATTCGCGTAGTATTTGCTCTATTGTTTGTTTTCGAGCTTCGTTCGACTTGCCTTCGAGTAGGCGTACAAAATCCATAAGTTGCATACTCAAAAATAAGCATTATTTTTGCAAAACTATGAAAAAGGGCGTAATTTTTTTTCAATATTTTTGGCTTGCGTTGTTTTGTTGCCATATAGCTATATTTGTGTGTGTACCTTGCCTACCCACCGCAAAAGTGTATGCACAAAAAAAAGCGATAGCCGAGCGATTTTTACTTACAGACTACTGCTTGAGTACAGAGTCGCGCCATGTACGCCATATCACGCTCCCTGAAGCAGTTGCACCTTTCCAAGACTTGCCTGCCTACCATGAGCATTTTCCAAGTTCGTCTTTTCTTTGGCATCACAAGCAACTTTACAAAAAAAAATAGGGCAGATATTTCAAAAAAAACATATATTTGCAAACTATTTATATTTAGTCTAAATAAATATGCTCTATCTATCTGCGCTTAAGAAAGGCGAAAGTGGTTATATT
>JAAFJK010000052.1 GCA_013298105.1 Cytophagales bacterium | reverse complement strand
TTCACAAATTAATTATGTCGTTATCAAACTGTTCATATTTTACTATCCACAAAATACATATCTATTTCGCCTTTGTTTTTGGCAACTTGCCTGCCCCTGTAGGTACAGTGGAAGGCGTGTTTTACGAGTTCGTAGGTATGGGCGGAGATATTGACCTTGCCTACCTCACCGCTACTTTCCATACGCGAAGCTGTATTTACGGTATCGCCCCATATATCATAGCTAAATTTTTTCTTGCCTACCACACCCGCTATTATCTCGCCTGAATGTATGCCAATGCGTACTTCCCAAGCATTTTTACCTTCTGTTCGTTTGGTTTCTGCCCATGTGGTCATCCATTGTTGCATCTCAAGGGCGGCACTTACGGCATCTATAGGATTGGTGGTGTTTGGGGTAGGCAAGCCTCCTGCACACATATAGCCATCGCCCATAGTTTTGATTTTTTCCAATTTGTATTTTTCACAAATCTCATCAAAGGCAAAAAAACAAGTATTCAGTTCTTCAATTACTTCTTGCGGGGTAAGTTTTTCTGCAATTTTTGTGAATCCTTTAAAGTCCGTAAAAACGACTGTGGCGAGTTCGTATTGTTTGGGGGTAGCGTGTCCCGATTCGCGGAGTTCTTCGGCTATTTCCCAAGGGAGGATATTCAAAAGAAGTTCATCTGTGCGTTTTTGTTCTTGTTTGATGAGGCGCAAAGTAGTGCGCATAGATTCGTTCTTTTTGGTAATTTCTTCGCTTTGTTTTTTGATTTGTTCTTGTGCTTGTGAGCGTCTGTAGCCTTGATAAGCTATCACGATTTCATCTTCCATAGACTTCATGAAAGCGAGGTCTTCTATCTCCCAAGTGCGTGGTACAGCAGAGGCGCAAACCAAAACCCCTTTTTGTTTTTCGCTCAAGATATTGGGATAAAAAATAAAGGCGTGTATATTTTGCGAAAGTAGGTAAGTTTTGCTGACTTCGTCTATTTTAGTACAGTTTTGCACATCTTCTACACTGAAAGGGAGTGTATCTTGTAGTATTTGGGCAAATATGGGTATTTTTTCAGCCTGCAATGTGATGGGTGCGCCTGTGTCTTCCTTGCCTGCCAAGCCATAATAGGCTTCTTCTTTGAAGTTGTAGTACCATATTTGGGCAACATCAGCTTTGAGTCCCTTCAAAATAGCGTGCGTAACTTCGGTAGCCAATACTTGCCAATTTCCATTTAAAATGGATTCGTTTTTAGAGATTTCGAGGAGTATTTCGCTGTGTTCTTCTATCTTTTTTTTCTTTTCGGCAATGCTTGTATTCAGGATTACGAGTTCGGCTTTTTGTTGCTGGAGGAGTTCTTCGGCAAGTTTGCGCTGATGTGATTTGTAAGCTATCGAGATGATGTCTGATACAGATTTTATGAAGGCTACTTCAAAGTCTTTCCATTTATGGGTTTTGTGCCTTACTTCTCCACAAAGTACGCCCCAAAGACCTACTTCAGAAAATATAGGCATATCAATCGTAGCTTTGATGTTGTCGGGTGCATAGTATTTTTGAGCCAGTTCTGCGGTGTATGGGTTGGCAAGGCAGTCATTCGCCTTGATGGTGTCTGATTTCTCGATGGCTGAAAAATAAGTAGGTGCTTCTGCAAAAGTGAGTACGCGCCCTGTGTCGTATTTTTGGGTTTTGGTATCAAAACCTTGCAAACAAATAAGTTGTTTTCCTATCCTATCAAATTGCCAAACGCTTACTTTGTCTATGTGCAAGGCTTCGCTGGTGGCTTGTACGATGGCTTGGAGTGCTTCGTCCAAGTTGCCTGTTTGGACATGGTTATTTTTTCCCAAGTGCATAAGCGTATTGGCTTGATTGGCACTTTTTTGGTTGATGCGGATTTGTTTTTGTCGGCTTCGGTAGGTAAGGTAAACTATAATCACTGTACCCACCAATGCCAAGACCGCCAGTCCAATGATGATGTCCTTTTGAATGGTCTTCAGGTCATTGAGTTCACGCTCTTTTTGTATTTCTTGGTCTTTCCTTTTGGTGTCGTGGATTACTTGCATTTTGGCAACTTGTCCAGACTTTTCTATGTTGTCTAAGCTATCGCTGAGTGCGACAAATTTTTTATGGTATTCAAGTGCCTTGCCTGCCTCTTGGCTTTGCTCGTAGATATTGAATAATGTGAGATAGGCATTTCGCTCTTCGCCTCTTGCCCTGATGCTATAGGCTATTTCTAAAGATTTGAAAGCGTATTTTCGGGCTTCGTCATATTGCTTCAGTGCGGTGTATGCCTTTGCCATAAAGTCATAACAGCCTGCTTTTGCGCGGTTATCGTTGATTTCTTCGCTGATTTTGAGTGCTTTCTTGTAATAGACAAGCGCGTTTTTGTCGTCATTATTCAAGGCATTGACTACACCAATGCGGGTATAAGAAGTGATAAGACCAGACTTGTCGTGCATCTTTTCTCTGATTCGGAGGGCTTCTTGAAATGCCTCGAGGGACTTTTGGTAATTTTTCAGTCCTTGATTAATTTCTCCTAAGCGGACGTATGCAAATCCGCGCCCTTTTTGGTCTTGTAATTTATCAAAGAGTTCTAAGGCTTTTTCGGTATGTGGCAGTGCCTCTTTGTAGTTTTGCTGGGTGCGCAATATATCACCTATGTTGTTGTGTGAATAGGCTATTTGTCTTAAGTGATTGCCTTTTTCGGCTGTACTCAAGGCACTATAAAACATCTTACTTGCTTCTGCATAGTCGCCCATATTCCTATAGACTACCCCCAAAAAATTGAGGGCTTCAGCCTCACCTGGATAGTCTTTGTATATTTTGGCTATCTCAATACTTTCACGCCCATAGACTATTGCGCCTATGAAGTCATTGCCTCTGTATTGCCAACAAAGTTGGTTCAGTATGCGCACGCGCGTGGTATCTTTTTGTGGGTGTTGGTCTAAGGCACGCAAAAGGCTATCTACCGTTATTTTCTGCTGGGCAGTGGCTACGGTAGGTAAGTAAAGTAAAAACAAAAAGTAAAACAGGAGTGGGCGCAAAGACATCATTTTTTACTTACGCTAAAACATTTCTTGTGTAAGTTTATTTGGCAAATATAACCACGAATATTGAAAATATATGAAAAATCAAAAATATTTCTTTACACAGGCTCATATTTGGCAAGTCTGGACTTCAGGGCATTGATTTCTTTTTCTGAATCTTCCAAATGCTTTTTTATCTGTACTTCTTGGTTTTGAAGGCGGATAGTAAGTTCGTTGGATTCGGCAAGAAGCTGTGAGGTAGTATTATTAAAATTGATGCTCAATATGCTTGTGGCTACGTTCTCGGCTATTTTTTCTAACAAGTCTATTTTATAAGGTTCTAAGGGGTGCAAAGTAGCTATTTCCATAACACCTACCATTTCCTCGTTTGTTTGTATAGGGATAGCATAAATGGCTTTTGGCTCTATGCCACCCAAGCCTGATGTTATTTGAAAAAATGGGTGTGGTACGCCTTCCATCTGTAGTACCATTTTGGTTTGGAGTGCCTGCCCTATGAAGCCCTCATCAGGTAGTAAGATGTGTCGGTTATATTTTTCAGGGTTGCAGGCGTAGGCATATTTTAAGCAAAGCATTTCGCCTTTTTCAGTGTCTTCCAATAAATATACAGTACCTTGTTGGGCTTCAAAATAGCCAATGACTTCTCGCAAGACATCTGTAGCGAGTTCCTCCAGGTCATAGTCATGGTTCGAAATTACTTCTGAGATACGCGCAAGCCCCAAATTCATGAAGTTTTCTTTTTCTTCTAAAGCCCTTGCCTGCGTAAGTTTATTTTTCATCTCTATCAAGCGTGAGCCTCCCATGATACCATAAAGCATCTGGTCGCTCATGTTGTCAAGTTCTCCTTCAGAGATTTGCATAATCCAGTTCATGCTGGTTTCCAAAGACTTTATTTTGGTTTCAGCATTTGTAACTTCTTGGTATTTTTGGAAAGAAAGATGTCCCAGCCAATAAGCTATACCCGCAGATATTATTCCCACCACAAGCATGAGTAGGACAGGCAATGCCCCCAACAAGACAAGCTCCATCGAGTTTTTGTTGGGTTGTATTTTTTGGTAATACAGGTACAGATGTGGAGCAACTGCACAAAGGGTATATAGGAAAACCACAGAAGCACTTTGGTACAAAACCAATAAGGCAACTCCCAAAAAGAAAAAACTATAACTTTCAACTGCAAAATTTAATTCATAACTGAAAAGCCAAACAAAAGTAGCTAAACTTACTGCCCCCAACAGATGGGTTTGCCAACGCCCTTGTGCTATAAAAGCAATCATCATAAACAAAAAAAGGAGAGGCAGGCTCATGTTGAGGCTCCAAAACCATGTATTGTAGAGGTAGGCAAGTCCTATACTTATTCCACTGAATATACATAAAACCCAAGTCAATATAAAGTTGGCTTGGTTATAAGTCTTTTGTTTATATTTTTGTTGAATCATAGTGTAAATATCTATCAAAAATTATACAATATGCCTGCCAAAACAGACAAAAGTCCGATTTTATAAAAATCGGACTTTTAAAACTATTTTTTGAGTGATTAAAAAAACAAACTTGCCAACGCAAAAATTATCATAGACATCGCAATGCAGACAGGCAAAGTAAGTACCCACGCCATTGCAATATTTTGAATAGTTTTGCTTTGTAAATTTCCCAATCCTTTGCTCGCCACCATACTACCCGCTATCCCCGAAGAAAGTACGTGCGTAGTGCTTACAGGGAGTCCGATTTGGGTAGAAACAGCTATCATCGTAGTAGCTACCAATTCTGAAGACGCGCCCTGTGCGTAGGTAAGGTGTTCTTTGCCTATTTTTTCGCCAATCGTAACCACAATGCGTTTCCAGCCAATCATAGTTCCCAGCCCTAAAGACAATGAAATCAGCAGTACAGCCCAATTAGGCGCGTAAGCAATAAAATCTTTGAGTTGTTGATTGCTTTTGGCTAAGGCTGTTTTGTCTTGTAACTTCAATAAATCTGGGTATTTTTTGACAAATTTATCTGTATATTTTGTAGCCACTGTGAGGTGTTTGCGTATGTTGGCTTTGTTCTCGCGCGTGATTTTGTCAATGCTTGGCGCATTTCTTGTCAATAATTGTACTTGTGCAAGTTCTTCTTTGATAGCATCTATGTTGCGCCTTGCTTCTGTATCCAAGCCACCAAGAGAGATTTTTTCGAGAGTGGCTGAAGTTTCTATTTGGGCTTTTTGTAAGGTAGGCAAGTCGAGTTGGTCATTCAAGGCAAAGTGCAGTGGTACAAGCGCAATCAAAATAACCATCAGCAATCCAACGCCTTTTTGTCCGTCATTTGAGCCATGCCAAAAACTCACACTGCCACAAGTAAATATCAAAATACCACGAATCCAAGTAGGCGGCACGTCTGTAGCGTGTGGTGCTTTGAAAAGTGCCTCTGAAGGATATATTTTTTTCAAAAACCACACCAAGAACATAGCCAAGGCAAAACCAAACAAAGGCGAAATCAAAAGTGAAAGACCTATCTCGCCTGCTTTTTCCCAATTCACAAGTTGTAAATCTTTGTGTTGATAAAGCGAAAAAGCCATCGTAGCCCCTATGATGGAGCCTATGAGCGTATGCGAACTGGAAGCAGGAATCCCATAATACCACGTGCCAAAGTTCCAGATGATAGCTGATATAAGAATGGATATGATTATCCCAACGCTAATGGCTGTATTCGGACTCATCACTGCCTCCAAAGGCAGAAGCGTAGCAATACCCATAGCCACCGTAATTCCCCCAAATAGTACACCCAAAAAATTCAAAATACCCGACATGATGACTGCCACTTGGGGCTTCAGCGTGTTCGTATATATCACAGTCGCTACAGCATTGGCAGTGTCGTGAAAGCCATTGATGAACTCAAAGGCGCATACACAAAGCAAACAAACCAATAATATAATGAGCGTACTTGTTTCTAAACCAAACATATAAAATACATTTACTGATAAAATCTCCGCCCACACATGGGCGTGAGTGAGTGAGCTCAAAAGCTACTTTATTGCAAAGAACTATAAAAAAAAGTAAAACAACAAATTAACAAATTGTAAATACGTATTTTTTGGTTACTTTTGTAAAGTTTTCTATAAGGAACGAGTAGAAAATAAAGTGATAGAGATTTTGTGCGATATTTTGGGTTTAGACGAGGCGCAATAGAAGCGCGCAAACAATGAGATAGTGTTTTGTAATGATTATTGCAACAAAGTATAAGCGCAAAAGATTAACAAAATTAGCAAGTTATTTTTACTCGTTCCTAAAATTATTTTTGGCTCTCAAATGAAAAAAATCATACTCTGCCTGCTCTTGATAAGTTTGGGTGGTGCAAACGCGCATGAAGCAGACTTGTATGCTGTATGCCTCAAAACTTGCCTGCCCATGCGCAAAGTAGCTGACCACAAAAGCGAACAAGTATCACAAATAATATGGGGCGATGCCTGCAAAATCTTGCAACAATCAGGCAGTTGGTGTGAAGTTGAACTTGCCTACGACAACTACAAAGGTTGGATTCCTAAAGACAGCCTTACCTACATCAAGCTCCTTACCTACAACCAATATTTGGCAGGCAAGTGGCGTGTAGCGGTAGGCAAGGACAATACAATGACCTATAAAAAACAGGCTGTAAAAGTCCCTGCAGGAGCTACATTGCCTTTTTTTGAAAATGATAAGATGGTTTTGGAAGGTAAAACTTATACTTACAAGGGCGAAAGCACCTTGCCTGCCCCACTCGACAAAACAGCTATGCTACAGACCGCACAGTCTTTTTTGGGTGTGCCGTACCTTTGGGGAGGCAAAAGTCCTGCAGGCTGGGACTGTTCGGGCTTTGTGCAGATGGTAGGCAAGATGCATGGCTTGTGGTTGCTGAGAGATTCTTATCAACAAGCCGAACAAGGCATCAAAATATCTTTGAAAGAAGCCCAATTAGGCGACATTGCCTTTTTTCAACGAAAAGCTGAAGGCGAAGGGCGCGTAATTCATGTGGGGTTTTATGTAGGCAAGGGGCAAATAATACACGCTGATGGCGAAGTCAGATTGAATACTTTGGACTCCATAGGCATTTACAGAGATGACCTGAAGAAGTATTCGCATTATTTGAAGTTTTTGAGAAGGCATTGAAGTTGCGTTTTTTACGCACAAAATTTTGTTTTGTTATGCCTTTAGGAACGAAAATAGAATAACATGATAATTTCACTCACGCGAAGCCACGCTGTAAGCGTCTGTTGGTATTGTCTAACCGCGTAAAAGCTCGATAACAGACGCTTACAGCGTGGCTAATACTCGTTCTTTACCTGTAGTATATGCTTTTTTTGCGAGATTATTTCCCTCTTTTTCAAAAAAAATGTCCTTATTTTTCTTTTTAGGTGTTGTAGGTGTAAAATAAAAACCTTGCCTGCACTTTTCGAATACCCGACAACGGCAGAAAAGTTATTTCGAAGAACCTTATTTTTATCTTCAAAATTATAAAAAAACCGTATCTTTGCGGTATGCATCAAAAGCCTGTATTTTATTTGTCTT
>JAAFJK010000542.1 GCA_013298105.1 Cytophagales bacterium | reverse complement strand
ATGTATTCTTTGTCCATTACCATATTGTTTGCATTGGCTAAAGCAACATCATATTTATTAAATTCATCCTCCAAACTCCACATTTTTAGTACAGGCGAGGACGTTTGCAAATCTATGACATAATAATTTTGATGAAAAAGCCCCGCTAAACACTTCTTTTCTGCCTCATACACTGTATGCCCATATTGAGGTAAGAACCAAAAATTACCCTCAGTTGCTTTATTCATTTGGATGGGTTCGTATAAAAAATGCCTTATATTGCCTGTCTGTACGTCTAAACCCAATAAGCCTCCCATCACGTACCCATTGGGTAAAACACCGCTTGACAAATCTATCCATAGCACCCCCTCTACCACCTCCACAAAATGCCACACCTCCCAACTTGCCTGCAAAGCAGGGGATAAGTTGCTTATGTTAGAGAAGGGGAATTCAGATAAAAAACTTGCTGTTTTATCTGTCATTACTATTTTTTTATCAAGATAAAGATGATAAATTACATAATTGCCAAAGAAAATAGGGCTAATCCCTTTGTATTTAGAATAGATTTCTACAATTTCATTGGTGTTGGTATCAAAAATACAAATTTGTTCTTTTTGCTTATCTTCAAATTGTATTTTGCCTTCAGAATCCCAATTCCCATAAAAATATATATTTTTTAAGAAAATTGTA
The DNA here is from genome assembly GCA_013298105.1 of Cytophagales bacterium. Lineage (GTDB taxonomy): Bacteria > Bacteroidota > Bacteroidia > Cytophagales > Microscillaceae > RDXI01. Next base: position 3,268 of record JAAFJK010000542.1, on the reverse strand, counting down.
TCAATCCCAAATTCATTAAATTTATGAAGATTACAGTCATAATCAACATAATAAAATTCATCTTCGGAGTTATTAGACCCCCAAAATCTTTCAGCATTTTCAATTTCAAAATATTTTACTATTTCGAAAGTGTTTTTAGCGAGAAGTGAGATTTTACAAGTATTAGTCATACTTTTTGGTTGGACACCCAAAAAATATTTCTTAAATTTGGTATAAAAACCGAAATTTAATACTTTTTTATTAAATGATAACATATTTTAGTTGGTTATTACAAATACAAAAATTTTATTATCTAACCTAAGTTGTGCGTTATGTTGTCAATGAAATATGTTAAAATTGTGTGCAAATATAAATCCAATAATTTTCAATAAAAAGCCTGTAGTATTTGTAGCGTGTACTTTTCTTGGGAATAAGTTGAGCATTTGTGAGAAGTCAGTTTGAATGTGTTTTCGGTTGAGTTGGACATATCTATTATGCAAATAGGTGTTATCATCTTTTTTAGAATTGGCTTTTCGTTGTGGTTGAAAATTGATTTGTAAATCATCTTTTAGGCTGTCTTCTTGTGCATAATCACAGTAAATAGCGTCTGCAAAAAGCTCGCTTTTAGGCGGTATGTCAAACGAGAGTAAATGCAATGTATCTTGGTCAGAATAGCTGGCAGGGGTAAAATCAAATTCTACTATCGTGCCATTATCCGCCACAAGTGCGTGTAATTTGAAGCCAAAATAATAAACACGTTTACTTGCACAATACCCTCTATAAGCCCCACTGGCGCAAGCGTCCACGCTTGTGCCTACATAACTGAAGCCTCCTGGCTTCCGCGTAAGCGCAAAAACCGTGCTACTACAGTCCATGTCCTTGCCTACCTCTATGCAGGCAGGCAAGGTGTTTTCAGAAAAAAAACGTGCCTTTGTAACACAAAATCAATCCAAATGAAAATGTCTGATAATCAAAGTATTGTGAAAGATTGCAGTTTTAACGCTTACGCGGAAGCGTGGACGCTTCAGTTATGTAGGCACAAGCGTAGACGCTTGCGCCAGTGGGGGCACTTTAGACGATTTTCTCAACGCCCAATAGAATTGTAACTTCTGATAATTTCGCCCTTGTTGGTGTTTGAAAAGTGCAGAAAACCCTTTTATCTTCAAAAACATTTCGCTACTGCGCTTTTCGACACCAACAAGCGACAGCCTTTGCTTTTTATTTGTTTTTCCGTATCTTTGCCTAAAATAACCCTTGTATTAGGTTGGTAGGCAAGGAGATAACAATAAAAATCCCCAATAAACGTTCACAGAAAAAGTAAAATTATGACTACATGATTGCTTAAAACAAACAACCCGCAAGATATACCTTTGATTAGGCTTTTATAACAAATGACAGACAAATTACTGTTTTTTCAAATTTGCTTGAATATCTTTGACATCATCGACAGAAACACTGAATACATCAGCAATCTCTTGGAGAGAAAGCTTTTTTTGCTTCAATAATTTTTCGATGGCTTCGGTTTGCACTTCTGTTATTGCATCTATTTTGCCTTGTTTGTAGAGGCGGTCTTGCGTAATGTCGATTAAAAGAGGCATGGTTTTAGTGAGTTTAAGGATTTCGGGTTCAAGGTTGCGAAGGCGACTAATGATTTCGAGTTGGCGAATATACTTTTTATAACGTCCATCTTGGGCTACAAATTGTGATAACTTGCCTACAATTTCTGCGATAATTTCTGTTGCTTCGCGCTTTTCAAAGTCTGCTAAAATAGCTAAAACAACCATTTCAGGTAAATCAGAGGCTACAAAGTCACGATAACTAAAATTCCGAATATCTATCAAAGTGTAAGCAAAAACATCTCCAAATGCTTCATAACGACTAACCATATTCATGGGTTCCTTGCCTACATACAGCACAACTCGCCTGATAGGTAGTTTATGTTTTTCATACAACAATCCTGTGTACAGCATCATGCGCCCCAACATTCGTGTATCATTCACAGATTGAATTTCAAGGTGCAGTATGTACTTGCCTCCCTCATACATTATCAATTTCAAGAAATCGGGGCTTCGCTCAATGGTTTCTTGCAAGTCTAAAGTGATATTTTCAGCTTCTTCAAGGGAAACATCAAGCCCCAAAAGTTTTGCAAACAAGGGCAGGAAAGCGTTTTCAAGGTTTTCTTTGAAAATTTTGTCGTATTCATGTGCCATACACGTTATAACGTGAAACTCAAAAAATGGTTTTTGGCAATTTTAAATAAATTCTGTATCTTTGCCTAAAATAACCCTTGTATTATGTTGTCCCAAACTTTAGACTTGTTAGAGGCGTTTAAGTCCTTGCCTGCTGAAGAACAAGAAGCCTTTTTGAAGGAAATTCAGCGAGCCTCACAGCCTATCCCAAAGAAAGTCCCTGACTTGCCTATTATCTCTTATGGCAAGGGAGGAGATGCAACGAAATTTAGGCGTAAGCGTGATTTACAGACTAATGACGAACAAGATGAATGGATTAAATCAATGCGTGACGAATGGGACAGAGGTTTTTAATTGATACAAGTACCGTTTCTATATCCCAAAAACCGAAACTAATGGCGACTCAAGCGCATTTTGAAAATATACAAACCGCTTTGATAAAAGCCTTGCAAGGGGCGCAGGCAAGGAAATAATACCGCTTTTGCTTTTTATTCGTTTTTCCGCACCTTTGCCCAATGAAAAACACAGAAAACCTTGCCTACCTATCGTGGGAAGCCATAGCCCAAACATACCCTTTGACAACCCGTTTAAAGCTCCAAGCGGGTTGCCAATAGAAAAAAGTTTATCAAATCGTCAGTCCAAATTTATTAGACATTTCTTGCGCAAGCGCGTAGCCTGCATCTGCATGGCGGATTACGCCCATCATAGGGTCTATATGCAATACGCGCTTCAGACATTCTGCCGCGCGGTCTGTACCATCAGCCAACACCACCATACCCGCGTGTTGTGAATAGCCCATACCCACGCCACCGCCATGATGAAAGGAAGTCCAAGTCGCGCCTCCAGCCGTATTCGCCATAAGATTCAGCAATGCCCAATCCGATACTGCATCAGAGCCATCAAGCATACCCTCCGTTTCGCGGTTGGGCGAAGCTACTGAGCCACAATCGAGGTGGTCGCGCCCAATGACGATAGGGGCTTTGACCTTGCCTGCCCGTACGAGTTCATTAAAAATCAAGCCTGCTTTTTGTCTTTCGCCCAGTCCGAGCCAGCATATACGGGCAGGCAAGCCTTGAAAAGCTACACGCTCACCTGCCGCT
>JAAFJK010000492.1 GCA_013298105.1 Cytophagales bacterium | reverse complement strand
AAAAAATCGGACGGCTCTGCAGATGAGGCAAAAGTATATGATGCTACTTGCAGACTCATAGCCCGCGAGATGTTTTATATGCTTTCTGAGGCAAAGTAGATGTACTGATGGCACTTTCGCAAGAAGTGGAGCTATATTGTACGAAATGCGTGTAACCCCACTGTTCCAAGTTTATTTTGCTAAAAAGAAACAAAACTGTTTCAAGTTTAAGCGAAGCAAAACAATGCTGAACTTAAATCCTACTAAATTGAATACAAAAGATAAAAAATGTTTTAGGAACGAGTAAAAAATAACTTGAGCATATTTAGCCACGCTGTAAGCGTCTGTTATCGAGCTTTTACGCGGTTAAGCAATACTAACAGACGCTTACAGCGTGGCTTCGCGTGAGTGAAATTATCATGTTATTTTATTTTCATTCCTTAGTTTTAGTGTTGTTATTTGCCTACGGCAGAAGCCACAGGCTTCAGATACTTAGGCACAAGCGTGGACGCTTGCGCCAGTGGGGGGGCAAACTTGCTTCTATCGGAAGTGCTTAGTTGAAAACTAAGCACAACAGAGTCCCAATCCAAAATGTTCTCGCCCATGATATTTAAAATATTCACCAACAATATTAGAAGGTTTTGTTTTAAATAATAACAAATTAACAGATGCAAAGCAAAATTCTTCCCAAAATTCAATAAAATTTTGTACCTCTGTTTCTAAGACTACATCTGATAACCAGAGAAATATAAGACTTTCTTGGGATAGTTGCGATTTTAAAAGTATATCTTGAACCTCTTGATTGCCTAAAGAAGTTATTTCTACGGCATAAGAGCAGTTTGCCACTCTCCCAATGAACTTTTCATTCATATTTATTGGAATATTTTGTTCACTCAAGAACTGCCTTTCGCTTATATTGCTACCCAATGTTGTGAAAGAAATGCCTTTCAAAATGGGATGCACTTCTTCTCCTTTCATAAAAATCGTTATGTCTTAATATTATTATGATTGTTCAGTTATTGTTAGTTTACGCGGTTTGGCAATACCGACAGACGCTTACGGCGTGGCTAAATGTGGATTAGGTGTTTTATTTTGTTTTCTCCCATTCTTTTTTCCATTCAGCGATGGTTTCTAAGGGGAGTTTAGTAATGCGTACAATGGCATCTACAGATAGCCCTTCTGCGAACATACCAAAGGCATTTTTCTTGTCAGATTTTACTTCGCCTTCTTCTATGTAGGCTTCTTTGATGAGTTCTTGGAGTCCCATGTTTTTGAGTGGTTTGATGAATTGGTCTATTTTTTGGTCAAGGTTTTGTGTATTTGTTGGTACAGCAAAACTAACATATAAACGGATAAAATCCAAAATATTGCGTACTTTATCCATAGAAAAACCTGCGGCACTGAGTTCTTTTACTAATTCTACTTTCCAAATCAACTGTTTATCATCTGACAAAAGTTGTTTTTGGAGGGCTTTGTAGGCTACTTTCATCACGATACTGAAAGGATTGCCCAACACTTCTAAGTCTTGTTCTTGCTTTTCTATGAGTTTGAAAACGGGAAATTCGTAGGTTATTTTGGTGTCATCAAAACTTTCTGTGTAGGCAAGTGGCTGAAAATCAGTTTCTTGGTTGGTATAAAGCACAAAAGCACAAACAGGCACTTTCCATTTATCTCTGATGCGATAGTAGTATTCAAACATTCGTTCTGCAAAATGCGGGTCTTTGTAGCCCTGCACTTCTATATGCAGTAGCACAAATTTATAGCCTCCTGTTTTGGTATAGAACTTTACCAACTTATCTGCGTGACGCAAACTGCGTTCACTTTCAGGCAATAAAATGTCTAAATCCTTGTCCATGAACTCAAAACCTTTGGAAAAATCCACTTCGTTTTGAGCCAAATGAGGACGAAAATAATGCAGAAAATCAGCAAACAAATCTTCGATAATGCCTTTCCAAAGGCGGTCTTGAGTAATCATCACACAAATAACGCCTGTAAAAAGGATAAATGCAAATTTTTGTTTGGTAGCTATCAATTACCTTGCCTGCCCGCACAGCATACGTAGGCAGGCAAGGGTTTTCATACTTCTTACTTGCCTACCACTTTGAGCATAAACGCGAACTCAAACGCGATGTCTTTCAGGTACTCAAAACGACCTGTTTTGCCTGAATGTCCCGCGCTCATGTCGGTTTTCATGAGTAGTAGATTTTGGTCTGTTTTGAGAGTACGGAGTTTTGCTACCCATTTCGCAGGCTCCCAATATTGGACTTGCGAATCGTGCAAACCTGTCGTAACCAATATGTTGGGATAGGCTTGCGCACTCACTTGGTCATAAGGCGAGTAAGAAAGCATATATTCATAGCTCTCTTTTTTGTTGGGATTTCCCCATTCGTCATATTCGCCTGTAGTAAGCGGAATAGTGTCATCAAGCATAGTTGTAACGACATCTACAAAAGGCACAGCCGAGATAACCCCCTTGAAAATGCTTGGCTTCATATTCAGTACCGCACCCATCAGGAGTCCGCCAGCACTTCCACCTTCTGCACAAAGGTATTCAGGAGAGGTATATTTTTCTTTAATCAAAAACTCCGCACAGTCAATAAAATCCGTAAAACTGTTCTTTTTCTTGAACATTTTGCCATTTTCGTACCAATCTCTGCCAAGTTCTTGCCCTCCGCGAATGTGCGCTATCGCAAATCCAAAGCCTCTATCCAGCAAACTCAAGCGCGTACTGCTGAAGGTCGCATCTATAGAGATGCCATAAGAACCATACGCATAGAGTAGGAAAGGATTTTTGCCATTTTTTTTGAATCCCTTTTTATACACCAACGAGATAGGAATTTTAGTGCCATCTTGGGCAGTAGCTGTGATAAATTCGCTTACATAATCTTGTGGATTGTAGCCGCCTATCACTTCTTGTTGCTTCAGCAAAGTCTTTTCGCGGGTGTTCATGTCATAGTCAAAACTACTGCTGGGTGTAGTAAGTGAGGTATAACCAAAGCGGAAAATATCCGTATCAAAGTTGAGATTTGTACCCGCATAAAGCGTGTAAGTAGGCTCATCAAATTGGATATAATGCTCTTTTTTGTCTGCCCATTGGATAATTCGAAGCTGTGTCAAGCCGCCTTTGCGCTCCTCAAGTACCAGATGTTTTTTGAAAATCTCAATATCTTCTAAGAACACTTCAGGTCTGTGGGCTATGACTTCTTTCCACGCTGTTTTTTTGGTGTCGGTTGTAGGGCAAGACATGAGGCGAAAATTTTTTGCTTCCCAATTCGTCAGGATATAAAAATTATCTTCAAAATGGTCGACTCCGTATTCATGGTTGCGCTCACGCTTCAAAAACATTTTGAACTTGCCTGCGGGATTGTTTGCTTCTACGTATCTATATTCGTCTGCCAAAGTCGTGCTTGAGTGTATGAAGATATATTTTTCGGACTTGGTACGATAGACGCTCACGTCAAAAGTGTCGTCTTTTTCTTCATAGATAAGTTCCTCTGTACCGCTTCCGAGTACATATCGATATACCTGATAAGAGCGCAAAGTTTCGGTATCTTGCCTGCTAAAAAACAATGTTTTGTTATCGGTACACCACGCCATACCTGTTACGTGATGTATCTTGTCTTTCATGGCTTTGCCTGTTTTCAGGTTTTTGAAATGGAGCGTGTATTGTCTGCGCCCCACTGTGTCCATCATGTAGGCAAGGATTTCGTGGTTATCGCTTGAGTTCAAGCCAGCCACAGAGCAATAGTCTTTGCCTTTGGCAAGTATATTCACGTCAAGGATTATTTCCTCCTTGTCTTGCATTGTTCCTTTTTTGCGGCAATGGATAGGATATTCCTGCCCCGCTTCATAGCGACTGTAGAAGTGGTAGCCATCATAGAAGTACGGCACAGACATATCTGTTTCTTTCATACGCGCTTTCATTTCCTCAAAGAGCGTATTTTGCAACTCCTCTGTGGACTTCATGACAGATTCTGTATAAGCGTTTTCTTCGTTCAGGTAGCTGATGACTTCGGGGTCTTCGCGCTTATTCAGCCAGAAGTAGTTGTCGAGGCGCGTGTGCTTGTGTTTGGTTAGTTTTTTGGGGACGATTTTCGCTTTGGGAGGCGAGATTTGCGCGATGGCTTCGTTCATAAGGATAAAGGCAAAAGATAGACTGATGATGGTTTTGTACATGGCATGATAGGTTTGTGATTGCAAATGTAAAACAGTCTTTTGTAATTATGGGCTTTTTGGCACAATCTATCCAAAAATTTCATAAGTCAGAGTTGAAGCACTTTAAAAATCAGGTTCTTCAAAAGTTATTGCGGAATATTCTGTAGAACAGGCTTCCAGCCTGTTCTACAGTTTTGCCTCCGCAATAACTTTCGAAGAACCAAAAATCAAACACCTGATT
>JAAFJK010000723.1 GCA_013298105.1 Cytophagales bacterium | reverse complement strand
AGAACTATTACTATAAATTTAGCTCGTTTAACTCCTTTTTTATCAAAACAGGTAATTTTAAGAGTGTAAATGAATAAAAAAAACACATTTGATTTATAATTTAGCTAAAAAAAAGTAGGGTACAGTACTTTTTTAGATATTTTAGTGCAAAATCAGCTTGTTTTCCTTGTTTTTCGTAGGCTTCATTTTCAGGAAAATTCCTGTAAAAGATTTCATACAAAAATACATTGGTATCAATAAATACTCGATTGCTAAAATTTTTTATCATATCAAACGTTTTTAGACATAAAAAACATATTCCCAAAACGTTCTATATCTTGAGGTGAAAGTAAATCACTGTTTTGATTTATCCAATGTCCAATAAATGCTTGTATAGCTTCATTGGCATCAAGGTCTGCTTTTTGAAGCATATATTCAAATAATTCCTTTTGTACCTGCGGTAATGTAATATTAAAATTAACAGTAGCATGGTTTTGTAAAACAGTAGTCATAAACTTCAAGTATTTTTTTGATAAAACGCAAAAGTGTATAATATATTTTATGTGATAAAATATTTATTCTCTGTCGTGCGTAGATACAAGTTTTCAACTACGCACTTCCCATAGAAGCGGATTTGCAACCCGCAAAATGCAAAGCATTTTTCTACCGAGCTAAAAAATAAGCAAAACCGCGCTAAATCCCTGTAAAACAGGGGTTTAGCGCGGTTGTTTTTTTGGTGGGTAGGCAAGTTTGGTGTTTTCGAAAATTGTGTACTTTTCAACTTTCAAACCTTTAATCTTCCAATATTATGGATAAGAACGAACTTTATAAATTACGTTTGAATGTTTTGCATGAACGAATCAAAAAAACCAATCAACAACTTAAACAAAATGTTGATTTACTCAAAGCGGAAATGCAAGAGCATCTTGCTTTTTTAGAACAAGAAAAAGCCCAAGAAAGTAAGGTAAAAGAACTTGCCTAATAAGAAAAAAGAAGTATGCTGTAATGTGCTTCTTTTTGTTATTTTTGTTTGAGGCGTTCTTGGATTTCTTTGACAATTTCGAGAGGAACATCAAGAAATTTAGCTATTTTCTTAGGCGTAAGTTCACCTGAGAGAAGCATTCTTTTAATGTTTTCTTCTTGCAATTCGGTAATTGCATCTGTTTTACCTTGCTTATATAAGCGGTCTTCAGTGTAGTCAATCAATAATGGCATGGCTTTAGTGAGTTTAAGAATTTCGGGTTCGAGGTCGCGGAGTCGACTGATGATTTCGAGTTGGCGTATATGCTTTTTATAACGAGCATCTTGGGCAATAAATTGTGATAACTTGGCTACAATTTCAGCAATAACTTCTGTAGGTTCGCGCCTCTCAAAGTTTGCTAAAATAGCCAAAACCACCATTTCAGGCAAGTCAGAAGCAAGGAACTGCTGATAGCTGAAATTACGAATATCTATCAATTCATATTCAAAATGATTGCCAAAGGCTTCATAGCGGTTGAGCATATTCATGGCTTCCTTGCCTACATACAGCACAAGAGGGCGAATAGGCAATTTATGCTTTTCGTACAACAAACCTGTGTAGAGCATCATGCGTCCTAACATTCGTACATCATTTACAGACTGTATTTCGAGGTGTAAAATAAACTTGCCTGCCCCTGTTTCTATGAGTTTCAGAAAGTCGGGGCTTCTCTCGATGGTTTCTTGTAGGTCTAAAATTATATTTTCAGCTTTTTCAAGCGAAATATCAAGCCCCAAAAGTTGGGTAAATAAGGGCAAAAAGAAGTTTTCAAGATTTTCCTTGAAAACTTTGTCGTATTCGTGCGCCATGTAAATTGTACTTCTTTTTATTTTTGCTTGAGGTTTTCTTTGATAAGGAACGAGTAAAAAATAACTTGAGCATATTTAGCCACGCTGTAAGCGTCTGTTGTCGAGCTTTTTACGCGGTTAGGCAATCCCAACAGACGCTTACAGCGTGGCTTCGCGTGAGTGAAATTATCATGTTATTTTATTTTCATTCCTAAACTCAATCTAATTTGAGTGTTTGATTGAAAAAATCTATCAACAGCGTTTTATTTTGGAAAAAATCTACTGTACCCTACTTTTTTTTTGTTAAATAAACTTTTATTTATTTCTATTAAAATTAGTAAAAGTATATTTAATAATCATTTTGAATGTTTATTTTGATTTTTAGATAAAAAGGGCTACTTTTGTGCTGTCTAAACTCATCCGTAGCCCCATTTTGAATATGAGATATCCTCTC
>JAAFJK010000071.1 GCA_013298105.1 Cytophagales bacterium | reverse complement strand
AAAGTCCATTCCCCAAGGACATTCGCCCTCCACATAATAGCAAAAATCTAAGTGCATCTCGCCATCAGGCAGTAGGCGCACTGTCGAATCTTGCCACTTCAGGCGCAACTCTTTGTAAAGTACAAGCTGAGAGGGCAGGCGGGTAGGCAAGTCTGCGATGACATTATTTGCTTCCCAGAGTTTTAGGATAGCCTCATTGAGTTGGGTTGCTTGCGCTTCAGTCAGTTGTTCGGGAGGTGGAAATGCCTCTACAGGAAAACCAAACGCCTCATGTATGGGTGTATCAGGCGCACATTCCCACGCCACGATATAGTCCAAACCATAGTCTACAGCGGGGTGATTTGGATTCAATAACTTGTAATCAGGTATTTCTACAGGCTTTTGGGAGGCAAGTTCAAGGTCTTCGCAAAGTTGGGAGATGTAGTTTTGCATGGGTTTTAGAGCATTTTTTGGGCGATTTCAAAAAGTTCGCGCATACTTTCGTTCAAAATTCGGGCGGGTTCATCAAGATACTTTCGATGGTCATCATTGCCAATCATAGACTGCCCTTCGAGCATGGCGGTTACGGCTATGACGTGCTTCTGCAACGCTATCACAAGTGGATTTGTTTCGCCTATCTCGCCTGCTTTTTGGGCTATGGTTTGCATTTGGGCTTCTGGCTCTGCATCAAAGTCATAATATCCCCTGAAAAAACTATGTTCAGGAAAAACCATGTTTTCGTGGTGGAGTGTGAGGAGGTTTTGCATGGGGGTTGTTGGTTTAGCTCATGTAGCCATAGCCTACGGCAGTTTTCGCGCCTATGCCGTGCTTTTGGAGGGCATCTGTGAGCCAATCAATGATGTTTTTGTTTTCAATGACATCTGTAAATACATTGCTTTCTTCTTTTGTACCTATCAAAAACTGAAAACTGCAATCCTTCACAGTCAAGAAAAAGACAGGCACAGGATTATGGTAATCAGCAGGCGGTGTTTTGGCATCTTTGGGCGACTCCGAATAGTAAGGCTGATAATGCGGATTCATAATATCCGCATCTATGGTGGGCGCAGAAGTAGGAAAGGCATCAAAAAATATGACCTTGCCTGCCCCATCTGTAGTACCAAACCATTTTTTGAATATTGGATTTTCTAAAGCTTTCGTTTCATTTACTTCAAAAAATTCAGTTATAATCCAACTTCTTACCACTCCTTTTATTGCACTCGCGGGTATGTAAGGTATGCCGTAGATATGATGCAAAGTAATAGAAGTTTCATAAACAGAAGCATCTCCCAATCCAAGTGCCAAACGCCAATCAATCTTGCCTACCTCAATGGGCTTTATGTTGGAATCTCCGCATAGTTTTTTGGCAAGACTTTTTTGGTGGTCTTTTATTTGGGTAAAGTCTTTTTCAGTAATACTCCATTTTTTCCAATTTTTAAATTTATCCTTGTCAAACCTTGCTTTTAGCCTACCTTTTTCTAATGTAAATTCTGCAAATTTTTGAATTTCAAGATATAAATTTTCAGAGGGTTTATTAAAGTCGCGCTTAATTTGTAAAGTGTCTTTTGGAATACGCAAAAAGACTTCTTCATAAAATTTTCTCATCTCATGTTTATAATTTACACCTCCAAGAAAGTAACTATCTTGACTATCAGACAATTCATTAGGAATTAGCCCAGAAGTTTTTATTTCATCATAAACAAACAAACGGTTGCCTACGATTTTTTCAAAATCATGTTTGGTTATTTGTTTATTAGCCTGTCTGATAGCTGTAATAACATAAGGCTTTTTGCCATTATGGGCAATACAAAAAATATCCAATAAATTTACAGATGTAAAATCCCAATCGCTCTGTACAGTTGTTTCCATACCAAGTATTTTGGCTTTTCTCTTACTTTCAATCTCATAAAGTAGGCAAAGTACTTCATTTACTTGGTTTTTAGCTACTTCTACTTCGCTTATAGAAACTTTTACAACCCATTTACTCCAAATTTCAATCTCAAATTCTTGATTTTGTAAATTATAGGCAGCAAAGTTGTAGAAATTTGGATAAACTTGTAGCCCAATAAATTCCTCAATATTAGCTAAGGCAACAAATACATCGTTACCTTTCTGCTCAAGCATAACGCCTGTATCTGTTTTAGTCTTCAGTTCCATCATCATCACCTTGTATTAAACCTTCTGCAAAACGCTTTAACCATCCGAAAAAAGCCAAGACTTCAATCGTAATAACCCTATATTCAGGGGATTCTAAGTTGATAATTTTTTTTATCAAATCATCTGTTTCAGACACAAGATTGAGCATCTTAAACTCTCTATCATTTTCGCAATCAAAAAGCCATTTTGTAACTTGTTGATAAATAATATGATATGCGTATGCTTTTTTGCTTGTGTCTGTTTTAGCTTTTGATTTTATAAAAGCAAAAGTAGCACCCAAGCCATTTGTTTTAATAAGCATTGGGATTTTTTTAGCATAGCTTTTATAGGCTTTATCTACTTTGTTATTGAAATTTAAGGAACTACCATCTTCCGCACACCTGTAGGCAAATGCAGCCCGTCCTTGTTCTAAAGTTTTGATACTCATTTTGCACCTCCTTCTGTTTTAGGGTTTAAAAATTTCGTTCTCGTGATGCCTTTACCGAGCGTAGCATTGCCACCTATTTGGACAACTTCAGGGATTTTATTGAAAAAATCCAGCACTTGCTCTGCGGTTTTAAAGTCATCAGATGGTTTTTTACCAAATACATTGCTTGCCAATACAAGCGAATACATCACACTTTCAGCAGGTAAGAACTCCTCTGTAAAGAGCGCGCCATTTTGTACTGTGCCTGTTTCATTGTTGATTTTGGTGCGTGTGATGACCTCTGTAGAAAGGTTTACGAAGTCTTTGAAGTCATCATCAGCCAAAATTACAATGTCTGTTTTGATTTTATTTTGCCAAAAAGACATTTCAGCTTTATCAAAAAATGTAATCGCAAAATAATCTCCCAAACTTGCCTCCCCAACTTTTAAGTCATGCGTTTTTACTTTGAAAGCATATTCTTCTAATACTACATTATCACCTATTTTGAGCGCAACACTATTGTTGTAATGTTTGGTATGCTCAAGATTGACAAGATTTTCAATAGCAAAACTCGCATCTGTGAGTTTCATATCACGCTCAAATTGCAAAAGCACTTTTTTGCACGTTACCCATGCAAAAACGCCTTTCATGCTTTTGACAGGAAAGAGCAGTAGGCGAGCATCAGAAAAACCGAGTGCGCCTGCAAATTCGGTAGCAAAATTACCTTTATCGTCTTTGAAGTGTTTTTTAAGTTCTTCTTTCTGACTATTGGATAAACTGCCATCATCAAAGCCAAAAGCCTTATGAATATTTACAGGCTCACTGTTTAGCACTTTGAAGTCTGCATTTTTGCTGTTGTATAGATGCTCAAACGCCTCTCTCAAAGCTCCTTTGAGGCTGGAGGCTTCTATTTTGGGGAAAGAGGTGTGTCGCTCGCGCTGTATAGGCAAGTCGACTACACCCAAGTCATCGCCACTTCCTGCGTGCATGGGCGTTTCACAGATAAGGAATAAAGGTTTTGCGAGTTTATACATATTTTTAGGCGTATTTTAGTTTTCCTTTAGATTTAGGAATGGCACGTCCAAGTTTTTTGGCTGTTTCTAACCATTCTGTGATGATGATTTGAGCATTTTGTAAGGCTTCTGCGTATGTGTTGCCATCTGACATACAGCCTGCCAATTCGGGGACTTCAGCTATAAAAGCGTTGTCAATTTCACTCCAATAGATGGTAATTTTACATTTAGTTGTCATTCAGAGGTTTATATTGGTCTATGATATACTGAAAAATGCCTAAAATGGTAGGCAAGTTGTTTATAAAATACTTGTCTTTGTCTATCAAAAAAGTATCATTTTCAAATTTGATAAATTGCCACTCATCTGCTGTTGTTACGCAACCATACAAAAGTGGCAAAGTTTGTTTGCGCTTTATGTTGTAAAGCCATGCGCCATACATTTGCGCAGTACATTGATTGATGCCCAATTCAAAATCTTGCCTTTTTGCCTCTATCAGCGCGAAAATAGGAAAATTGATAGTAAAACTTTGTGTGTTTTTTGCCAAAATAAAATCACACTCCCCACTTAGCCCTACAGATTTATTACCTTCGAGTGTATCGCCTGAATGAATGGTAAAAAAGTCGTTATTTTGCTTTTTCAGTTCTAACAAAATAGGTGTTATAATCATTTCAGACCTCGCTTTTTCGCTTTTGATAGGATTACTTGTACCCATAGCGAGCGTTTCTGACAACCAAGCACTGTAGGAGAGTGGAATAATATTTGAAAACAACTTTTCCTGCCTTTCCTGCAAGTTAAACTTTGTTTTCAGGTCTTCTAAAGTAAAATTTTTGTACGCCATGATTTTAGTTTTTATATTGGTCTATGATATACTGAAAAATGCCCAAAATGGTAGGCAAGTTATCCAAAAAAAAGCGTTCTGTGTCTATCCAAACTGTATCACCTTCTAATTTCAGAAAAACCCAATCAAAAGCATTCGTAACAGCTCCATAAATAGTTTCGTAAGGTTCGTTCATTTGTTGATTGAAAAGTCTTGCGGCATACATTTCTGCCGCACATTGCGCAAAACCTTCTTCTATCATGCCATTTTTTGCTTCTACCATACAAAATATGGGAGCTTCTACATCTGCTCTGCGCGGTCTGGCACTTATCATAAAGTCAGGCGTTCCATTCAAAAGTTTATCGCCTTCTATACTGAAGCCAATACCCGAAAAAAGCGTAATTTGCGGATTTTTTCGTTGCAACTCCTTTACTATAGGCGCGAGCAGAAACTCCGATTTTGCTTTTTCGGAAGCGATAGTCATTTGTTTGCCTTCGGTTATGTCTTCTATCAGTCGTGAACTGGGCACCATAGTTTCTACAGTAGCAAATCCAAGATTTTTATAATCCTGCAAAATGCTGTATTGTGTGCGGAGTTTGGGGAAGGTAGCTTCGGAGTATGCCATGAGTTTTAAGCGTTTATTATTTGTAATCTTCTTAATTTGGTATCTTTTAGCATAGCATCATTATATGCTTCATGTCTCCAAAAATAATCATAATTATCATATTCTCCATTTCCGAATACCTTATATATAAAAATATTTTCTTTTTGTTCTACAAAAAATATTCGTATCGAATTATTCCCATCATCATATACTGTTTTATGTGTCAATTTCGGACCTACTTTGTTTTCTCTTTTTTCGCGTATAGAAAACTTAGAAATTAGAGTATCTTTCACTTCTGTATGCTGATTTATATCGTCCATAATCTTGTCTGAGCAATAAAACGTGAAAAATTTGCTTTTATACTTTTCCCAAAGTGCAATGCCTAAAAAGTTAAAACTAAAATCATTTTGGTTTTCAAATTCAAAGCAACTTTCTAAATCCTGCACCATTTGGTAATATTGGTTTTTATTAAGGATAACTTGTTGCTCAAGTAGTTCCAACTCTTGCCAATATTTTTCAAAAAGGTCTTCATCTAACTTGATAGGAATTTGTGGAATAGAAATAAGCGTTTCTGTTTCCTCAAAAATATATTTTATTTGGCATTGATTTATTTGCCCAAGAATAGTTAAAAAAGGTATCACACCTTTGTAGCCTCCTGTAATATTTAGAATAATGTTTTTAGATTGTTGCGCAAGTATTTCATTTTCCGCAATTTTTCGAAAGCGATTATTTAGATTAATCAAGCCCGTTTTAAAGGCTTGCGCATTATTTATCTGCAAATCTTTTATCACATCTTGTTGATGGTTGAAGAAAACGCTTATGTCAGCATGATTTTTAAACCATGCCTCAATCAACTCACACGTATCGGTAGCGAGTAGATACACTTCGATATCTGCGCCTACTTCTTCGGCTATCTTGAGGATAGATTTTATTTCGGCGGAGGCGTTTGTGGAATTTTTAATTTCGTTGAATACCGTTTTTCGCAAACCAAGTGTTTGTGAAAGTCCTTTTTTCCCCTCTATAATTTCTTGAACAACTTTATCAATCCATTTATCATGCGTATAAGTAGAGGATTCAAGACTTTTATATTGCCTTTGAATATCTGAATTTCTGCCATCTCTTGTAAGGTTGGTAAAAATAGAAGTTCCAACTGTAGTGATTACTTTTTTCATTTTCCTATGTAGGTTATGCCAAATCCTTCTTTGGCTGTGTTAAGTTCAGAAATAGATTGAAAGTGAAAACACTTCACAGCTTCCTCAAAAGTGCCTTCTAAAATTTTGAAATAATAAACTGCACCTGCAGGCACATATTTATTCATTTCCTTTGGTTTTTTCTCTTTTACATCAAAACCACCAAGCGAAATAGGCTTGCCTACGCTTGCTGTGATAAGTTTTAATTTTAAATTTGTATTGGGAACAGTGCCTTCCATGTTCTTGCCTACCCAACATGGCAACCAGCCTTTTTCAAATAAAGCTGGGGTTGTAAGACATACCCGAAATATATTATTTTCTATTTCATTTGGAGGTTCTATAAAACCATTTTCAGGAGTTTCTAAATTATCCAATTCATAAGAAAACATTTTGCCTTCTCCACCAATTTTTGAAATATACCTTTCAGGCAATTCTAAACCCTCAAAAACAACTATAATTTGTATTTTCTTATATTTTTGATTATCAAATCTTTGCATTTCCACTCTATACAATTTGCCTTCTTCAGTTGTCAAGGTGCTTTTATTTCTTGCAATACCAATTTTGTATTCTGATTTTATAAAATCTTTGAAAGGGTTAATATCTTGTATTTCACCTTTTGCTAAAAATTTTGGATATTCTGTAGTATTGATAAGACCTTTTACTTCTTCAGATAATTCAGATGATAATAGCATTTTTTCTGTTCCGCAAGAATTGACACTACTATTATCTTTCAAGTCTAAAAAATGTAGTTTTTTAGTTTCTTTATTTGATACTATATCTTTGGGAATGGGTAGGCAAGGCTCTCCGTCAATTTCAATAAAAACACCTTTTATTTTGAAATTTTTTGTCAGCTCATCTAAATCAGTTTTAGATAATCCAAAATTATCATTATGTGCAAAAAATAATGTCCTCAACGCCCCATAAATCACACTGGGCGAAGGCGGAAAGATACCATCAGCCCAAGCTTCGTCCCCCATCTCGAAGGGTT
>JAAFJK010000088.1 GCA_013298105.1 Cytophagales bacterium | reverse complement strand
TCTATCCCAAAGTCGAGGGCTTCTATTTCGCTTTTTAGGCGGTAGAGGTCAAAGTGATAGACCTTGCCTGCCTGTGGGCTATCATATTCATTTACAAGGCTATAGGTAGGGCTTTGTATGGTGTCTGTGATGCCTATAGCTTTGCCAAGGGCTTTGATAAGTGTGGTTTTGCCTGCGCCCATCTCGCCTTGAAAGAGCCATACTTTGGGTAAATTTTCAGCGAAGTTAAGTATTTTTTTTGCAACTTCAGGCAATTCTTCTAAATCTTTTATCTCGAAGGTCATGTGATATGTGGGTGAATAGCCCATGTATAGGCATGATTATTTGCCAATGCGCCATAATAAAAATTTAATACAAAAGGGTGTGGTTCGTTTGGGAAAAGGCAACCTTGAAAAATTCCTGTGCCTTCGGAGGCGCGCGCAAAAGGCAAGACAAGCATATCATATCTAAAGTCTAAGCCTTTTTTGCGATAAATCTTATAAAGTGTTTCTTTGGCACACCAGATAAGTGTCAAAGTCTGCAAATCATCTCCCGCAAAGTCCAATTCTTCTTCAGACATGAGGCGCGGAGCGATACGCGCTATTTGCGCCCTTGCCTGCTCGATGTCTATGCCCACGACCGACTCAGGGTGCAAAGTAGCGACTGCGTACTCAGCCGTATGTGAGATGGACACATGGCAGGCAAGGTTGGGGAAAAAGGGGGCATTTTCGGGAGTTTTGGAAAGTCCTACATATTCCTTGCCTGCCTGCGCTACCAGATGCTTCACAAGTACCCGCCCTGCGAGCGTCTCGATGCACTTTTGGGGGTGCGCGATACTTTTTATGAGCGTATTGGCTTCGTGGGCAGGCAAGTGGCAGGCAAGGTCGGAAACTTCCTCCTCTATGCGCCAAATACCTAACACAACTTCATGGGCTTCTTTGCGTATATCTAAGTGAGAAGTTTGAAGTACATCTTTAAAAATTGTGATTGGTACGTTTTTTTTTGATTGCCAACCCAAAAGAAGTCTGGAGGTCAGTCTTTGTTCCTTATTCGTTTTTTTCGGTTGTCAATCCGCTTGCGGTTGTCAATCCGAAAAAAAGACCGCGAACAACTAACAAAGACTGACCAATATTATAAAAACGTACATCGTACATCTTAAATCGTCAATATATACCATGATAGTTGATTTAACTGATTTTCAGCCTATTATTCTAAAAAAAGAAGGCACATTGTATATTGTAGATAGTATCCGCCGCAAAGAGTTGGTACTCACGCCCGAAGAATGGGTAAGGCAGGCAATCATAGATTATCTTGTAAAAATGGGTTTTCCTGCTTCTTTGATGCAACTCGAGCGTGGTATTGCTTACCCACACAGACAGAAGCGACCAGACGTGATATTGTATGACCGCGAAGGTAAGCCGTTTTTGTTGATAGAATGTAAAGCTCCTTACATCACACTTGACGAGCGGACTTTATCTCAAGCCCTTGCCTACAACTGGGTGGTACAAGCTCCTTATTTTGCACTTACCAATGGCACTACTTTTTGGGTATATGATGTAGCCGAAAAGCGTTGGATAGCAGACTTGCCTGCGTGGGAACACTAAATCAATTGATGTGCGAAACTATGATGTTTATCTTGTCTTCTGTGATAGGCTTGATGATATAATTGATGATTACGTCATATTCTTTGGCGCGGTCTAAATCTTCTTGGTCTATCGAGGAAGTAATAATAATGACAGGCACGCGCAGGGCGTTTTTTTCTAACTCTGCCAAAAAACTCCACGCATCGAGGTCAGGCATATTGATGTCCAGCAAAAGCAAATCTACTACGGGGGGAGTCGTCTGCAAGAAGTAATCAAGTCCTTTACGCGCCGTAAGAAATTCTTGAATGGCAATGTCTGAACGTACTTTAAGAATTTTTTTGCGGCAGATAAGGTTATTGATAGGGTCATCATCTACCAAAACTAAGTTTTTAGCTGATTTATCCATAAAATTTAGAACGGCTGTATTTTTTGTGCGTAAATATAGTTTTTTTTCAATTTATACGCTATATTTGGCGTAAAATTAGTATAAATATTCGATAAACGACCGTAAAATCCCTGTAAAAAGCCCTTATTCCCCTATCAATGTTATGGAAAACAAAGCACGCAAAGAATTTAATTTCTTTGAATACCACTCTCAAATAAGCCATGATAGCATCTTATTGTCTTACAAAGGACCACTTACTGATGTACTTCTTTCTGAATTCAGTCGGGATATTCGTGAAAAGCTACAAGACGAGGAGTCAAAAGTAGGCAAAAAGGTTTTTGCTATTTTCATGGAGCTTGCCCAGAATGTCCTTTTTTATTCCAAAGAGAAAAATCAATTTGGAAGTAACCGTGATAAAGTAGGTACGCTTGTGATTGTGAACGAAGAACATACCTATCGCGTTATCACTGGCAATTTAGTATTTGTAAAAGATGTTTCTTTTTTGCAAGAAAAATGCGACATCATCAACTCCCTCGACCGCGATGCCCTCCGCGACTACAAACGCGAACTCCGCAACAATCCCAACAATGAAGAAAGTAAAGGGGCTGGCATAGGATTGGTGCAAGCCGCCCTTACGTCCGACAATCCACTTGAGGTCGAGATGCGTCCTATAGGAGATGAATTTGCCTTTTTTGTGGTTTCTGTCTCTGTGAATAAATAGTTGATTTGTTGAAGGTTGAAAGTTGGTAGTTGATGGTTGATTGTTGAAGGTTGATAGTTGGTAGTTGAATTTCAACCCCTTAACTCTCAACCATCAACCCTTAACTCTCAACCATCAACAATCAACTACCAACCATCAACCCTCAACCCTTCAACCCCTCAGCTAAAATCGCTTACCAGGGAAGTATGCCATGTTGCCCAACTGCTCCTCGATGCGAAGAAGTTGGTTGTATTTTGCCATACGGTCTGAGCGTGAAGCCGAGCCTGTTTTGATTTGTCCTGTATTCAGTGCGACTGCAAGGTCAGCTATAGTGCTGTCTTCAGTTTCACCTGAGCGGTGCGACATGACGCTCTTGTATTTGTTGCGGGTAGCGAGGTTTACGGCGTTGATAGTTTCGGTAAGTGAACCTATTTGGTTTACTTTTATGAGTATGGAATTGGCTACGCCTTGATTGATGCCATCTTGTAGGCGCGTAACGTTGGTTACAAAAAGGTCATCACCTACGAGCTGTACGCGGTCGCCTATAGCTACAGTAAGCTCTTTCCAACCCGCCCAATCGTCTTCCTGCATACCATCTTCGATAGAGATGATGGGGTATTTATCAGCCCACTCTTTCCAATAGCCTGCCATTTGAGAAGACGTAAGCTTATCGCCTGTAGATTTGTGGAAGTGATATACTTTTTCTTCTTCGTTGTAAAACTCTGAGCTTGCGGCATCAAGCGCAATCATGATGTCCTCGCCTGCGCGGAAGCCCGCTTTTTCTATAGCTATAAGTACAGACTCGATAGCTTCTACATTGGTTTTGAAATTGGGTGCAAAACCACCTTCATCACCCACATTGGTCGCAAGTCCTTTGCTTTTGAGTACCCCTTTCAAGTGATGGAATACCTCTACGCCCATTTGCAATGCGCGTGAGAAAGTAGGTGCGTTCACAGGCATAATCATAAACTCCTGAAAATCAATGCCATTGTCTGCGTGTGAGCCTCCATTGAGGATATTCATCATAGGTACAGGCAAAGTATTGGCATTTACGCCCCCTATGTAGCGGTAGAGCGGTTGCCCAGCTGCTTGTGCCGCAACTTTTGCCAAAGCAAGTGAAACGCCCAAAATGGCATTTGCGCCCAATTTGGCTTTATTCGGAGTGCCATCAAGGTCAAGCATAATCTTGTCTATCAAGTTTTGCTCAAACACTGAATGTCCGATAAGCTCAGGTGCAATAATTTCTTTCACATTTTTTACAGCCTGCAATACGCCTTTGCCAAGATACGTGCCTTTGTCGCCATCGCGGAGTTCTACAGCTTCGTGCTTGCCTGTAGAAGCTCCTGAAGGAACTGCCGCACGTCCTAAGAAGCCGCCTTCGGCTATGATATCTACTTCGATGGTAGGGTTGCCACGCGAGTCAAGGATTTGACGAGCGGTAATGTGTTCAATGAAACTCATATAGGAATAAGGGTTTGATTTAGTTGCAAAGATAATAATTTTTTAGAATAAGGAACGAGTAAAAAATAAGATGGTCAGTATTTTGCGCGATATTTTGCGTTTAGACGAGGCGTAATAGAAGCGCAAAGCGGTGTTTTGTAATGAATATTGCAACGAAGTATAAGTGTGAAAGATTAGCAAAATGTCCAAGTTATTTTTTACTCGTTCCTAAATTGCCTTGCCTGCCAAAGCTACCATTGTCATTTTTTAAAGCTATCTTTGCAACATATTACGAAGGATTTTTATGAACCAAAGACATAGAGGCGAAAGCCCCGAAGACCCGAAAATATTTGCTGAAAAATGGATACCTATTTTGCATCAAGCAGTGCATGACCTCAGTTGGTTGCTTACTCAAGAGTACCCGCCTACGCCTTCTTTGCAGTTGGTAGGCAACAGATACAGGCTTACAGACAGACAGATGATGGCGGTTATGCGCTGTGCGTGCAGTATGCAAGCCCAACAAAAGCGCGTAAGAGGTATGATGCAGGCAAGTGAAATGGCAGGAGAGGCAGTGGCTATAGATGGTTACAACTTACTTATCACGCTCGAAAGTGTACTTTCGGGTGGCGTGGTGCTGTTGGGGCGCGATGGCTGTTATCGGGACTTGGCAAGCATACACAAGACGTACAAAAGTGTAGAAGAAACCTTGCCTGCCCTGCACCTCATAGGCGAGGCATTGCAAGAAATAGGCATCAAAAATGCCGTTTGGTATTTTGATAAACCCGTTTCGAATAGCGGAAGATTGAAGTTACTTTTGCAAGACCTTGCTACCGAAAAGGGCTGGGACTGGCAGGCTGAACTTGCCTACAATCCTGACAAAGAACTGATTGCGCTACCGCAAGTAGTCATCACTTCGGATAGTTGGATACTGGACGAATGTGGCAGATGGTTTAATTTGTTGGATTTTATTATAAAAAATAAAGTAACAAGCATCAATCTGAAAAATCTGTCTTGAACTAAAAATAAATAAAAAAAGTGCTGCCTCTGCCGAGTTCAGAGGTTACTTTTAGATGGGCTTGGTGCAGGCGCACGATTTGGTAGGAAAGACTCAATCCTATGCCTGAGCCTTTGGGTTTGGTGGAATAAAAGGGCATGAATATTTTTTCTATGGCTTCAGAATCAATGCCTGTGCCATTGTCTTGAATGGCTATAGTGCGTTTTTCTTGCTGTAGATTTGCCTTTAGACTTACCTGCCTTGCCTGCTCCTGTGGGTTATTTTCGGTAGCTTCAAAGGCATTTTTGAGTAAATTGATAAGCACTTGGTCAAGTTGTTCAAGGTCTATGACAAGCATAAAATCTTTTTCAATCGTAATACTGAATTGGACATTTTCTTGTTTGGCTTGTATCTCAAAGAGCTTGCCTACCCGCTCTATCCATTTGCTGACTGCTATTTCTTGCAATTTTGGCTTCGGGATATTCGTAAATTCACGATAGGCATTTACAAAATTCATCACACCGCGCCCTCTACTCTCGATGGTTTGTAAGGCTTCTGAAAGGTCTTCTGTAGCGGGGCTTTTTTCTTGAATATCGTATTGCAAAATATCTTTCATGGTGGCTATCAGCGACACGATGGGCGAAATGGAGTTCATAATCTCGTGGCGCAAGATTTTGGTAAGGTTTTGCCACGCTTCCAGCTCTTTCTCTTGTAGTTCATCTAAGATATTTTGAATAGAAATCAAAGTAAGTTCCTGCCCACGCAAATTCAGGGTAGTTTTGCGTATTACGAGTTGTTTGTCGGGCGCAGACTCATATAAAATACTGTCTTCTAAATTCAGGTTTTGTAGTTTTTGGTACAATGTAAGGTGGTTTTCTTCCAATTCGCTGATGTGCTTCAATCTATATACCCCCAATAAGCGAAATGCAGTTTGATTGATAAGCGTAATATCGCCTTTTTGGTCTATAGACAAAATGCCTACTTGGATATTTTGGACTATGCCATTCAGGTAGTGTAAAGTTGCCTCTTTCTCTGCCCTTGCCTGCCTGAATGCCTGTAGGAGTAGGTTTAATTGGCTGTTTAGTTTTTCAAAGCTCTTTCCCTTTCGGCTGTCCATCTGAAATTTGATGTTGTAATCATCATATTGGATAGATTCAAAAAAGCGCGTGATTTTGCGGTTTGTTTGTACGCCATAGTGATAGAAGCCATACACTGCGTAGGCAAGGGCGCACGCAAACAATAAAATCACTGTACTTGGCATAGTGAGGCTGGCGTAGGCAAGTCCCAAACTAAGCAAAAAGATAGCCACAGTACGGAAAAATATGTGCAACAAAAAATAAGGCATAGCGAGGTGGACTTTTTCATTTCGCAAAAATAACAATTTTTGGGATAATTACATGGACAATCCTTGCCTGCTTAGGGCTACCGCATCAAATAAGCGGTTTTTATGTAACACAAATATGCTTGTTTGTGCGCCGAATGGCAAAAATTTACGATTTTAAAGACATTTTAGCAAACCAGTTCGCCTACGGCGCACAAACGAGCCGTTTGTGATACATTTTCCTTGTGATAGCCCTACTTGCCTGCCTTCGGGTAGGCAAGGTTTTTTATTTTTTTGATTTTAACAAAAAAAATATTATTTTTTATAGTTACCAAATTGCCAAAAAAAGTATATATATTTGATGTATTTTCAAACTATAATTTGGAAATGAAATAATTTTGCCACACGAAAATATATAGAACGAAAAACCAACCCAA
>JAAFJK010000287.1 GCA_013298105.1 Cytophagales bacterium | reverse complement strand
CCGGAGGGGGCTTTATAAGGACTTTGATAGTAAAATGTAGCAAACGAAAATCCCCCTCCGGGGGTTTGGGGGCTACACACGCAAAAGGGCTTACTACATGGTATTTTTTGTAGAACTTACAAGAATAGAAAGTGAATGTTTAATCTATGTTACCCATTCTTACCCTTGCCTATGTGAAGCACAAATATTCAAAATAGGGTGCTATTAAAATCTTGGATTTATTACTTTGTTACGCATTTTGAGTAAAAATATAGGCGATTGATAGTTGCAACACAAAAAATAAAGAATCTAATATACTGATTTTCAATTATTTAATTTTAATAATTTTAACATAGATTAGATATTTAGCTTCCAAGAATATACGAAAATTTTACAGTAAATATTTTTTTGAATCTTTTGGCGTTATGAGCCAAAACTACTTATATGTTTATCTATGATACTGCATTGCTTGATTGGCAAGATGTGAAGCAAAAATATCCCAATAGCTGGGTAATGATAGGCTACCCAGAAAGCGAATACAAACAAGCACAAAATATACGCAAAGGAAGTATTATTTTTGCTGATGAGGAACAGGAAGTTACTTATACTTTCTCTGAAGAACATATCCAAGAGCTACGCGCTCAAAAAGCCTACAAAGCCTATACTATCAAATATACAGGCGAAATACCCAAATTAGATAAACCACATTTGGGGCTTTTTATACGTAAACTTGATAATACTACAATATGACTATTTTCCCTTTTTCGTTGGAACAAGATGGTTTGATTGTGGTGGAAGTTTGTCTTAACTTTGACTATATATTTCCTATGGTTTTGGATACAGGTTGTAGCCACACTGTTTTGCACACACGCGAAGCGCAAATTATGGGAAACTACTATTGACACAGGTAGCAAAGCAGAATATGCCAAAGAAATTTTAGTTGAAGCAGTGGAGGCTTTAGGTTGTATAGTCGAAAATCTAACTATCACTGTTTTTGATGTCAATATTGAACGTAAGCACTATGAGGGAAAGAGAGTATTTATTGACTTTGAGAAGCAAGAAGTTTCTATTTTGTAACCTCAACCATTCTGCCAATGCTTTTGTGCAAAAGGGTGTAAATGCAACTCATCAATCACGACATGGGCAGGCGCGTGCAGTATATAGCTTACTGCTTCGGCAATGTCTTGAGACTGTAGGCGATTTAGGTTAGGTGTATCGGCAGGAGCTTGTCCCGCAAAATACGTTTCAGTAAGTCCAGGATAGATAGTGCTGACTTTGATGCCCGCCGCGTGTGCTTCTTGTCTTACGACCTGCATGAGTGCATCTTGTGCATACTTTGAGGCACAATACACACCTCCATAGCTAAAGTTTCGACGAGCCACATCAGACGCAATCGTGAGGATATGTCCGCTCTTTTGGGCTGTCAGGTAGGCAAGGCAGTATTTGGTAAGCAAGAAAGTGCCTTTTGCGTTCGTGTCCATGACGGCTTCCCAGTCCTCTACAGTCGTATCGGCTACAGATTTGAAAACGCCTATGCCCGCATTGTTCACTACCCAGTCTATCCTTCCCCACGTTTCTGCTACCTTGCCTACCGCCTGCTGTACGGCACGCGCATCGAGTAGGTCGGTAGGCAAGGACAGTGCTTCGCCTCCAGCTTCTGTGATTTGGGAGGCAAGTGCTTCAAGCTCTGTAGCGTTGCGGGCTAAAAGCGCGACTTTGATGCCTTGTGAGGCTAAATGCTCCGCAATGGCTTTGCCTATGCCGCGCGAGGCACCTGTGATGAGAGCGACTTTGTGTTGCATTACGATTGTGATGTGAAAAGAAAAAGCGTAGCCAAAACTACGCTTTGTATGCTTATTTTTTTCTTCTTTGTTCTATGACAGAAGTACCTTCTTTGTAGGTAAACCAAAACTCTTTAGAAGAAAGTTTCAAGATAGTAAGGTCGGTAGTGCTACCACCATCTATAGCTAACTTTATTTTTGTGTCGTCTTGGATAAACTCCCATTTGCCTTTGCCTTCAGAGATACCTCCAATGATGTTGGTTGTTTTGAAGGTAAAAGCACCATCTTTTGCCATAGTGATAATATCCTCTTGGATAAGCAAGTCTTCTTTTAGTTTTTTGTCTTTGCCATCAACAATCATCTTGTCGAGTTTCCAAGAAGTAGCAATGCGCTTTTCTTTGGATTTGAGGCTTATGAAAGGACCTTCGTTGTATTTTCCACAACTTGAAAACACAAGTGTCATAGCCAAAAGGCTAAAAAATAAAGTTTGGATTTTTCTCATGATGTTGTTTTAAGTTTTATTACCCGCAAAGATATGTACTTTTTTTGAAAATCAAAAAAATGTTTCCGTTGTGTAAAAAAAAAGCCATTATTTATCACTCCCTCCCAGTGCCAGCACCCCACGAAGCCAAAAGCTCCGAGTTTCCCACGCAGGCGTACCGGGCGATACATCGGGACCTCCCGCGTTGCTATTCATAGGATAGAGCGGCGTGGCATTGAGGATATTTTTACTCAAAAAATGTAGCTCAAAACGGCTATTGACTTCATAGCCCACCCCAAAGTTTGTTATCCAACCGCCTTTAGCTACTGTACCCGCAGGAGAGTACCACGCCCCATAATGCAACATCTGGGCGGATAAATGCCATCTGCGCAAGGGCTTTGCGGATACATGAAGCCGCGTAACCATTTCTGGGAAAGCCTTGTAATGTAGTGAGGAGTCTGCATTAGCCGCCAAATACATACTATTTGCTTTGCGGGCAAGCTCGCGTTGAATGTCTGTCGCATTGGCTACTCTGACTATAGAGTGGCTCAATGATACATTCAGTTTAGGCGTTTGGTAGGCAAGGCTGGACTCCAAGCCCATTTGCGAGAATACGCCTTTTGTATTCTTAAAATACCAATAGCCATTCCAGTCCCCTGCAATGTCTGAACCCACATTTACCATCGGAAAGACCGCAGGGTCTTGATAAATTACGCCCACATCTATCACATTCGAAACGGTATTGTAGAAGCCCACAGTCTGAAAAGTAAGCTCTTTCAGTGGATTGTAGCGGATAGACAGCTCAAGGTTATTGATGCGTTCGGGGGTGATTTTTTCTATGTTTTTCTCCTGTGGGATACTTGCCTCGCCTACCTTATTATAGTTTGCGGCACGCAAAAAGCCATCGCGCCTGTATCCTCCCGAATAATGCAATCCAACCGCCCCTCTGAATCCTGCTTGATAAGAAGCCCGCACAGAGAGGGCAGGCAAGGGGCTATAAATCAGCCCAAAACGAGGTGAAATATTGCGTCCCCAATAAGGGTGTTGGTCATACCGAAACGCAAAAAAGACAGCAAGTTTTGAGGTAATATTATAAAAATCTTCAGCAAATACACTCAGTAGCCCTATTTGTTGAGCATAACCCATAGTCAGTTCTTGGTTGGCAGTCGCGGGATTGAAAGTATTGATGACATTGGCAATGTAGTTGTTGTTATCCCTGTTTTGTCTGCCCATCATGAATAGGCGATACTCCGCACCTACCGCAAGTTTATTGTTTTTTATCAAGTCATCAAAAGTAAAGAGCGTTTTTAGCCCCAACCGCCGCTCGGCTGTACCGCCCATAGCTGTACCTGTAAGAGAATTTAAGCTATAATTATCTTCAATGATATTCAGGTCGGTTTTGTTTACTATTTTAGGCGTAAGATTGGCTTGGTAGGCAAGGTTTGCGCCCATAAGGTCTTGCTGTAGCACTTCCCTGTCTCGATAAAAATTATACAAATCACGTTTTTGTAAAAAACGAAAGAAATGAAATTGCCAATTTTTATATTGGGTATGGCTCATGAGCGAAAATCCATTGGCACGCCTCAGCCTGTGGTTCATGTCAAAGACCTTGCCTCCCGCCCAGCCTTGATTGCCTTGCAAAGCCGCCCAGCCTTCATTTCGAAAAGCCTGCCCTTCGTACCCAAAAGTAGAAAGATAGGTATAATTTTTTACACTTTTGAGGTTAAAGCGCAACGACATATTGGTTTGGAAATAGGCGTTCATACCTCCCGAAGCACTTACTTTCACAGGGTAGGCACTCTCTTTCAGGGCATCTTGTGTGATGATATTGATAACCCCCAGCAACGCGCCTTGCCCCAACGTAACAGAACCCGAACCGCGAATGACCTCTATCCGCTCTATGAATTGCATATCTGTCCCATGCAAAAGTGCATCAGGCGGTCCCCAAAAGAACTCCGTATTCATATTTTGTCCATTCAGCAACAGCAGGACTTTAGAATTATTGTCTGGAGCCATACCACGAAAGCCCGCAATGATGTCATCTTGGTCTTCGATGGCAAAAAAACCGGGTACAAAAAGCGTCAATAACTCCGAAATATTCCTTGCGCCACTGTATTTGATTTGCTCTTGACTGACCACCGTAACAGAGGCGGGCTGTTTGGCGGCATCACGCACCAAGTTCGAGGCAGTGCTTATTTGCTCATCAGTACGCACAGGCAACCGCAAAATGTCTTCCGCCTCCACTTGAAAAAGCAAGTTTTTGGTGGTATCTATTTGGGCGTGGACAAAAGAAACAAATAAAAATTGTAAAAAGCAAGCAAGGCGTACAGTATTTTTCAACTTCATGGATAAATTTATCAAATTGTAAAAAGAATGTTATCACAAATGTACTTAATCCATGTTGAAAAATCTACTTTCTTAAAAAAAATATTTAATTCAAAAAATACTCGAGCTGTATTTGGTATAATAATGATACGAAATATCGGCATAATTGTATTGCTTGCCTGTATAGCGTATGCCATGAGGAAAGGCAAAAACTTTGCTCCAGCGCGTGATTTCAGCCTCTGATTTGTCAAAACCTCTGTTGTAAGCCGCCGCCAGAAAACGTGCTTTATCCGCTTGAAGCATTTGCGTTGGGAACTTATGCAAAATAACCCCATAAAAAGCCCTCAAATAACGAAGTTGCCAGCGCAAAGTCTTCATGCGTGTTACGCGCTTGCTTCTTATTTCTGCTTCAGTATGTACGTCATATTGCCACACATCACTGTAGGTTGTGAGCCAATTATCTTTCAAGTAAAGCTCCATTTTTTCAATGAAGGAAGGCTTCATCTGAAAGTTACCGACTGAAAAATCTGCATATTTTGCGCCAAATTTTGCATACAGTGTTTCGATAGAAGCCGTTTCGAACATATTGCTCAATTCAGAATAGCGTACCATTTCAGGAAAGGCTATGGCACTAATCACTCGTGCATCGCCTGCTTCTTTGCCAAGCTGTTCTATGAATAATGCTTTGTGCATTTTGATAAACGCAAGTGCGTCTTGAAAATTTGTAGGGTATGCTTTTTCATATTCTTGAGCCGTTTTTTGCGCCCAAAGCATAGCGGGGCAGGCAAGGCAGAAGAGCATGAGTAGCCACTTTTGGGCAGTTGTATGGGACATAAGATGTAGAATTTTAGGTATTTATTCAGTATCCACTTCTACCAAGATGGGGCAATGGTCTGAATGTCTTGCTTCGGGCAAAATAACCGCGCGTTGGAGTTTTTGGGCAAGATGCTCACTCAAAAGCCAATAATCGATGCGCCAGCCCAAATTTCGTTCACGTGCAGTACCCATTTGGCTCCACCATGTATAGTTGTGGGCTTCTTTATTCAGATGTCTGAAAGTATCAATGAATCCCAACCCCAAAAACTCTGTAAGCCAAGCGCGTTCTTCGGGCAAAAAGCCAGACGTTTTTACATTTGCTTTGGGATTGTGAATGTCTATAGCTTCATGGCAGATGTTGTAGTCGCCACCTATGAGCAGATTTGGCTGTGTTTGCTTCAGGTCAGCTATATAAGCGTGAAACTGTGCCATCCAGTCCATTTTGAAGCTAATGCGTTCTTCGCGCGTCCCAGAAGGGATATATAGGCTCATCACAGAGAGGGCAGGCAAGTCAATCCGCAATACGCGCCCTTCTTCGTCTGCCCGATTGTAAGCAGGTTCGTAGCCATACACGACTTGGGTGGGTTTTTGTTTGGAGAGAATGGCAGTACCGCTGTAGCCCTTCTTCTCGGCAGAGTGCCAATAGGTGTGATAGCCCAAATCTTCAAAAAGGGCAACGGGGATTTGACTCTTTATGGCTTTGATTTCTTGGAAACAGACTACATCTGCTTGCGAGGCTTTGAGCCATTCTATCAAGCCTTTGTTGATAGCGGCGCGAACGCCATTGAGGTTGTAAGAGATTATTTTCACATACAAAATTACAAAAAAAACTGCAAAACAGCAAATTTTTCTCCTATTTCTTTGGGCTATTTTTTGTGAAAGGCTATTTTTTGATATGCAATCCTTTCCCACGCAAACCTTCTGTTTTTTCGGTTCGGGCAGGCAAGGTTTCTATTTTTTCGGGTGCAGGTTCAGGCAAAGTTTCTGTTTTGGTAGGCAGTTTCATTTTACTGACCAAAGTAGCAGGTTTGCGCTTGTCTGCCTCTGTGAGATAGGCAGAAAGGTCTATATTTTTTAGGCGTTCGAAGACTTCTTGAGTATTTGGACGTGCTTTATAGTCTTGCAAAAGCATTTGATTCACAAGATTTTGTAGGTCGGTAGGCAAGGCAGGCTCATCTATACTAAGCACCTTGCCTGCCCCTACCGCGAGGCAGGGATAGGCATATTTATCTCTCTCAAAACTTGGCACCTTGCCTACCAAATACTGACAAAAGAGCAACCCAAGCGCAAAAATATCTGATTGTGTGGTAAGGTCTTGTGGCTTTACGCGCTCATCTTGCCTGATATAGCCTGCAAGTTCGGGCGAATAATAGACCATATCCCCTACCATATCTTCAGGCATTTCGGGGGGCTGAGTGGCAAAATAACTGTTGTCAAAATCAATCAATTTGGCGGTAAAATAAGCTGTTTTGGTTTGTTTGATAAGTACATTGTCAGGTTTCAGGTCGCCATGTACGATGCCTGCGCGGTGTAAAATACTTAAGCTGTGGACGATAGTTTTCATGATAAGATGCCTTGCCGAAAGTGGCAAGTTGGCTATTTCTCCTATCGTAAGTGAACTCACATCTACTTTTTCAGTAACTTTGTAGTATTTTGTTTCGTGTCTAAAAAAATCAATCGCCACTACCAAATTGCTACCTATGCCACATTTTTCGTTGATTTCTTTGATAAGTGTATGATGATGTTGCTCAAAGCGTTCACATTCTTCTTTTTTTCGTTTTTTACTTGCGGGACTACCAGGCGAGTCGGGCGTGGGATATTTGGGGGAAAGAAACTCTTTCATGAAGTATTCTATACCGTTTTTGAGTGCAAACGTCCATTTGCTTAGACCGCCACCTGCAGTCGTAAAATCTTGTAAAATACGATAGCCTCGAATATTTTGGTCTTTGAACATAGTCAAAAGTTTTTATTTTTTTAACAAACTTGGGCATTTTTGCGGTACTATCCAAATCTTTCCGCCTATATTTTTTGAAGTGTGTATATACTTTTTTGTAAGTGTTTGATTTTTAGTATTTTATTTTAAAAACCTGCCCTTGCCTACCATACAAGATTGGACTTTTTTGGTTCTTCGAAACTGTAGAACAGGCTTCCAGCCTGTTTATGACTTGAAAACGACAGGCGAGAAGCCTGTGCTACAGCTTGTTCCGTAATAACTTTTTAAGAACCACTTTTTTATAAAAAAACGCTGTAGGCGAATTGTTTTGCTAAAACGTCTTTAAGTGGTAGCCCTATCTCAAAGAGGTGTTTTTGTAATTATTGTAAATTAAACTATCTTTGCACTTATGATTGCACTCATAGTAGATGACGAGGCACGCGCAAGGCGTATCTTAGAAGAATTGCTGAAAGAGTATTGTCCACAAATAACAACCATAATCACAGCAGACAACGTACCCAATGCTGTAAAGGCGATACAAACGTATCAACCCAATGTAGTGTTTTTGGATATTGAAATGCCACAATACAATGGTTTTCAGCTTTTTGATTTTCTTACAGAAACAAATTTTGCTACTGTATTCACAACTGCCTACAGCGAATACGCGCTTCAGGCTTTTCAGGTATCTGCTGTAGATTATTTGTTAAAACCCATACAGATAGATTTACTGCTAAAAGCGGTAGAAAAAATACAAAAGAGCACAGATATTACCTTGCCTGCCCTTCAGATAGCTTCGTTGCAAGAAAATCTACAAACTAACCATATCAAACGTCTTGCGTTGCCTGTGGCTGATGGGTTCGTCTTTGTAGATGTAAATGACATTATTTGCCTCAAAGCCGAAGGAGCTTACACAGAGATTGTTTTAGAAAAAAACAAGAAACATTTGGCTTCTAAAAACTTAAAAAGTTTTGAGGATATACTCACACATGAGTTTTTCTTTCGCCCACACAGGTCATACATCATCAATCTAAATAGAGTGAAACAATACCAAAAACAAGATGGAGGGTATCTTATCATGGATAGCGATGACATCATCAATATCGCAAAGGAAAAACGTGATGAATTTTTGAAGGTTTATCAAATGCTTCGTTGAGTAAATATCAATGCCATTAGGCTTAAAAATATAAATAAATGATTATCAACAGTTTATTAGAGCGTTTCAACCCTTCGTGTGTCTAAAGTAATGAACTCATTTTGAGTTAATTACTTTAGACACCCGAAGGGTTGAAGTAACATGACTTACTTTTAAAATGTCTCCTATTTCAAATTTCTGTTTTATTCAGGCTCGTCAATCAATTTTTATCTTATCGATTTCTTTCATAATGTTGTCCGTTTCTACAAGGGCAACAATGATTTTTTGATAATGCAAAGTATCATCAAAGTCCAAAGTGCGGTCTTTGCGGTCTTTGAGCCATTTTTGGGCAGGCTGATAACCGCCAATGTAAAAGTCCCAAGCTACTTTTGGTACATTTTCAAAATACTGCTTTTCGTTTATCCACACCTTGCCTGCCTCATATCTCAGCTTGCCTACAGTATTCGAGCCACTGACAGGATATTGGGTAATGTAGTGTTCGACTACTTCACTTTTCAAAAGATGTATTTGTCTTAGCTCACCTCCCAAGCGCACCAAGTCCCAAAACTTGCCTGCCTCTGTAGGATAAGGCACACGCGGAAAGTCTATTTTTAGAAATTCTTGGTAGGTTTCACGGTAAGTAGGCGATTGCAAAACAGCATAGATGTAGTCGAGCAAATCTATAGGCGAGAAAAGCCCCCTAACCCCCGAAGGGGGAACTTCTGTTTCTTTTTCGGGTACAAAAGTTAAGCCTAAACTTTGTTCTATTTGAGTTATGATTTCTTTGTTGAGGTTGGGAATACGTTTGGCTTCTTCTATTTCGCTGAATAGATTTTGCTTGGATAAGTGGTCTATTTGTGATTTAAATTGCTCAATATCTTTCTTAAGTTTGGTTTGCTGTTTGAGTTGCTCTTGATAGTATCGTTGTGTTTGTTTATCAGGTTCTTGGAGTTTTTTATACATTTTTTGCACTTTTGTAAACCCATTCATAAAATTTTCCAATGTTATTTGGGCTTCTTCAAGACAGACATGAAGTTGGTTAAGTTGTTCAGTGCGTTTGGCTTCTTCGCTCTCAAGGTATAAATACAGAGGCGCAACATAATCGCCCCCTTGCATACCTGAACGCGACCAACTCCTAAACTCTGTTATTTTATTGGTAACCATTGCTGAAACAGATTTAGTTTCGGCATTGCCAAGTTTGAAAACCAAACCTACATTTTCGCCTCTCAGAAAATGTTGCATCACTTCATATCGAGGCATACAGTGAAATCCTTTAGAATTGCCTGTATAAAAAGTGTGTCTATCATCAAAAGGGCGGTAGGCAAGTTTGATAAAATCGCCAAAATTAGGATAGCATTTTTCCAAATCTTTTCGAGCCAAACTTACCTGCCAATCGCGGGCATCTTCGCCCAAATCAAAGCGATA
>JAAFJK010000022.1 GCA_013298105.1 Cytophagales bacterium | reverse complement strand
ACGTTACAAAATTACGATAAAAACAGTTCAAAAAAAAGCCCACGTCCAAAGGTCTTTTCATCTATCAGGGAACATTTAACATTTATCAAATTTTGCTTTTTAGGGCAAAAAAAGCCCACAACTAAAAGTCGCGGGTTTTTTGAAGTCTTATTACAAAACAATTATCTTTGGGAGAGGGTTTAAAGGGTTGCAGGTAAACAGGTTTACAGGTTTCCTTTTACCCTGTTTACCTGTCCCCCAGTCCACCTTTTTACCTTTCCACCACAATTTTTGTTACTTTCGCCTTGCCTGCCATCACAGTATGCAAGAAATACACACCTGCAGGCAAGTTATTGCTTACCTTATACATTCCTCCTTCGGAGATTAGGGAACTTTCTATACCTTGTGCATTGAATAGGCGGGCAGGCAAGTCAAGTTTGTCCTTGCCTACATTTATCGTAAATGTGCCTTTACTGGGGTTAGGATAAACCACCACCTTGCCTGCCATACCTTCCACAAATACTACAGGCGAATAACTAAACGAACCATCAAAATCTACTTGGCGTAGTCTATAATAACCATCATGTTGGTTGATAGTGGTTAGTTGATAGTTGTTGGAGGTGTTTGAATTTCCTGCACCATCAACGAATGAAATGGTTTTGTAGGTTTGTGCATTCTCGGAAACTTGTATTTCAAAACCTTTATTGCTGATTTCAGAGGCAGTAGTCCATTCGAGTTTTACTTCTTCCGTAGGCTCTCCATTCCACCCTTCCACCCTTCCACCCTTCAACCCCAAAAGCGTAATAGGCAATGCACCCGAAGTAGAGCCAATGACAAATTCGCTGAAAGAGGTATTCGTAGGAGAGGTAAAATTGATAAGTTTGGTGGTGTTGCTCGCGCTACTGCCAGAGGCGATTTGAGTCCAAGTACCGCCTGCGTTTACATTCCTGCGGTACAGTTTTAAGTTGGTAGACAAGGTTTCATCTGCTGTCAGAATAACGTTGCTGTTTGGGATTTGGAAACGCATATTGTCAAAAGCCAAGCCTGTATTGGTGCCAAAATTACGGACTACCCAATAGCAAGACGTGGTAGCATTGGGAACTGTAGTATTTTGAAAAGGCGTTTCGCCACTGATTTGTGAAATTACTATCTCTCCATTTGGATTGGCTGAACCCGTGCTGAAGTCTATCTCCATATTGGTAGTAGCCAAACTTACCTCCGCACCTGCGACTATACTCGTAACGGAGGTGGTTTTGCTCACACCCCTGCCTACCGATACAGTAGAAGTAGTACGACTTACGCCATTTTGGAGTGTGCCATTCCTGCCTGCTACAGCATCAATGGCGTTGCCTGATGCTTCATTGAATTGCCAATAACCTACTAAGCCTGTTTCTACTCCTGCAAGTGTAAGGTGCATATTTTCGCGGATTTGGGTTCTGGTGCGTGCTGTGTTCCAGATTTTAAGTTCATCTATATTGCCACTAAACCTATTGCAAGCACACCCAGAACCTTGCCAACCAATGAATACATCGCTTGTACTACCTCCATAAACGCTAGAGGAGTAGGTAAAAGTACCATCTGCCACGCCATTTACATAAAAAGTAGCGGTTTGGGTGCTACTCACGTAAGAAACTGCTACATGATGCCAAGTATTGATAGGCAAGGTACTTGTAGCAACGCCCCAAGCACCTGCTGTGGAAGCATAACCCAAATAAAGGGCTAATTTATTGCCTTGCAGCTGAAAAATATATCCTTCGGTTAAAGCAGTAGTAGTATTGCCATTTCCTTTAGAAATAATAGTATTATTGCCTGCTGTCGTATATCTTATCCAACTTTCGAGTGTAGAGTTACCTAAACTTACATTCAAAGCGAAATTGTGTGGAACTCTTACAACGGTACCCGATGTATTAAAACTCATCATATCGCCCCTTACCCCGCTTGGCATAACATTGATAGCCCTGCCTGTAAATGTGAAGATATAAGTGCTTTCATCACAATCGCTGTTGCGAATACGGAAGGCAGTAGTATAAGTAGTACCTGTAACGGCAGGCGTAAAACGCACTACAAAAGTAAGGCTTCCACCGCCTGCTACAGTACTGGCAG
>JAAFJK010000360.1 GCA_013298105.1 Cytophagales bacterium | reverse complement strand
GACCAGTAGTCATGCTTTTAGCACCGCGCCTTTACAAAACAATAGACTTCTTGCGGAAGTGCTATTTTTGATACCTCAACCCTGCCCTTCTCCAAACAGATTCTTCAGAATGGTTAAATCGTTATCAAAGTAAAGAGTTTTACTCTTGAGAATATTTAGCCACGCTGTAAGCGTCTGTTATCGAGCTTTTACGCAGTTAGGCAATACCAACAGACGCTTACAGCGTGGCTTCGCGTGAGTGAAATTATCAGGTTATTTTATTTTCATTCCTAAACAAACTCATGCACCCATTTTTTGCCCCAATTTTCTTTTTCTTCTTCAGTCCAAAGTGTAGGGTAAAAAATCGTGCGCTGAAAGCGGGGAGGCAAGTATTTCTGCCAATTTGTACCGCCTGTAGCGTTTAGCGGTTCATTACCTTGCTTCAGATAGCGCACAGCCGACCGAAAATGCGAAAGTCGCCAATCTATGTTGATGAGTTGGTCAAAGTCCCGCAAGGCTTGCTTTAGTGCATCTGTCTTTTGGTCTTCAGAAAGTCCAAGATATTTTTGCCAAAGATTTTTATAACGATATTCCTCGCCACGCGCAATAAATTCGTCTTTGTACTGCTCCTGAAAATGAATAGACGTGATGGTTTCTTTTTGCGTAGAACCTTCAGTTGCGCCCTCTTTCCAATAAAGATGGTTAAAAATAGCCTGAATCTCAGCAGTTTCGGCAGTTTCGGTTTGGTATTCGGTCTTCAGCAAACGCACAAAATCTGTAGCACAAATTTCTATAAACCGAAATTGCGCTGACTGAAAACCGCTCGCAGGCAAGAGTGCCATTCGAAACTGCTTGAACTGCTCAGAATCCATACCATCTACCATAATATCAAACGAAAAGGTAAGGTTTTTGATGTAGCGGTTGATGCGTGTCATGCGCTCCAAGAAAAACGTTCCATTCAGGTTGTTATGCTCGGCTATTTGGGCTATCTCGTGTAGCGAAAGTCTAAAATATAACTCTGTGATTTGATGATAAGTAATAAAAATAAACTCATCAGGAAAATCTGTGCGTGTATTTTGCAGACTCAAAAGCGTATCAAGATGTATATAATCCCAATATTTCAAGTAGTTTGCGTGCAAAAGCCCTTCCAAGTTGGAAAGTAAATCCTGACCTGTAAGGGCGTATTTGTCTTGCAATTCGCGCAAACGGCGCAATATCATGGGGGTAAGTTCGCCTCTTTCCATAGCCTTATTGTTGCTTTAGCCACTCAAGGGCAGGCAAGCGTTTATTGAAAATTTCGATATTTATTTTGTGGTCGCTTACGCTCTGTAAGTGATTTTTGGCAGTGTACGTCTGGAGTACATCTTTCGTATTCACGAGCGCAACCGTCCTGATGCCGTTTTTGTAGAGTTCGGGATAGTATGTTTTCTCAAGCCAAAGCTGGTCTGGGCTTTTGACTATTCTGCGCTCAGAGTTGTCGCAAAGCCATTTTGTGGCTTGAGTTTCTTTTACAGCTTGCAACGCCTTTTCTAAGGGTTGGCGGAAAATATCGCCTTCTACTTGCTGTGTAAAATCAAGTTTCCACTCCTCTGTGAGTGATTGGGTATCCGCATCATAGCGGATTTGTAGGAAAGTACCTTCAAAAATTATCATATTATTAGGAATTAAAATTAATTTTGACCTTGCCTGCCCGCTATGGTTTACGATTTCAGATGTACGATTTACGAAATTAAAAAACTGATTATCGGATTGATAACCGAAAAAACGCAAACCCTCAGTCCTAAAAACCCGTTTCCCCCTCACCCCTTCCTCCTTCCACCCTTCCACCCCTCAACCTTCCACCCTTCCACCCTTCCTCCTTCATCCCTTCCACCC
This sequence comes from Cytophagales bacterium, assembly GCA_013298105.1. Taxonomy (GTDB): domain Bacteria; phylum Bacteroidota; class Bacteroidia; order Cytophagales; family Microscillaceae; genus RDXI01. The sequence goes on along the minus strand of JAAFJK010000360.1, from coordinate 4,620 downwards.
TTCTACCCCTCAAACCTTCCACCCTTATACCTATACATCTGTACCACCGAAACTATCCAAACGAGCAGGCAAGGGAGAGCTTTGAGTGAGTACGGCTTCGTATAATGCTCGCGTAGGTAAGCGGGGAATAAATCGGATTGCGATAGCCCTGTGAGAATAAAAGCAAATACCGCCAAACCTATATGCCAAGCCGAAGGCGCACTATAGATATACCAAATAGCCACGCCAGTAAGTGCAATGATGTAAGTAGGCGACTCCGCACCAGGACTAAATATAACCATGAATATCAGCATATTGGCTAACATCAACATCTTGAAAGTAAAGTCCAATCGCTTGCGCTGTACTGCTATAGCTCCCAAAACTGCCACTCCTGCCCCTACTACATACAAACCTTCGCGTATATCCAAGCCCAGCGCACGTTTGAAAAAAGCGTGTGCATTGAATACACCCAACGTCCCGCCATGATATTCGGTATGTTTGGTAAGCCAAATGTACCACTCTCGATATAAAAAAAGTAGCTGTTCGAAAGACACAAACAACAAAGGTAATAAAAAGAAAACCACACTCCATGCCACACAATATAGCGCGAATTGTATTTTTTTGGGGTGCATAAGCCAGAAAATGCCCATCACTATCCCAATCAGTTTTATCCAAACGCCCAGCATGAGCAGGCAAGTTCCCCACAGCAGTTGCCCTCGTTCCAAGAAAACGACTGTCCAAATGGCTAAACTCGTCAAGCTCGGATTTGTCTGAAAATTGATAAGTGAAGTATAAGCCTCAAAAATCAAAAACCAATACAAAAAAACGCGTTTATTTTGGTCTATGTGCAGTCGCCTCAACCCACTAAAAAAGAAAAGTCCATTTAATACATTCCACAACAGCCCGCTCAGTGTATAAGGCAGTAGCGAAAAAGGAAGCATCACGACCGCAAAAAATGGACTATAGTTATACCTGTTTTGATACTCAGCTTCATAAAAGCCGTACAACGTCTTTCCTTCCCAAAGGTGATGAAAAGATTGATAAAAAATCGTAAAATTGTTATTCCCCACTTTGACCATGCCACTCGGCTGTTGCTCAAAAAACATCTCTTTCGCGCTCACAAAAAGCGTAACCAAAAAGTAAATAATGAGCCAAAATCTATCAGTTTGCCAAATAGGAGTAGGTTTTGCTAAAGTCGTCATGAGGTAAGAAGTATCATTGATTTTATTGTTTGCAAAGATAGCTTTTTTCTTGAAAAAAGCGCAAAGGGGCAAATATCGATTATCAAATTATTGTGCAAATAAAAACATCATTTATTTAATTTCTCTTAGGTAGCACAAAATTAGTTTTGGTTCTTCAAAAGTTATTGGGGAATATTCTGTAGAACAGGCTTCCAGCCTGTTCATCATTTGGAACAACAGGCTGGAAGCCTGTTCTACAGTTTTGCCTCCGCAACAACTTTTGAATATTCTGTAGAACAGGCTTCCAGCCTGTTCATCATTTGGAACAACAGGCTGGAAGCCTGTTCTACAGTTTTGCCTCCGCAACAACTTTTGAAGAACCTTAGTTTTTTTACTTAAAAATAAATGTTAAACGTTAAATGTCCCTTGATAAAACTTTTTTTGCAAAAAATCAGTTTAAGTTTCTAAAAAGTACCCACACCAAAATTAATAAAAATCATGACACCGCAAACCCACGAAATCAAGACCTACAGGCTTGAAGGACAGGCTATCGAATTGCTTAGTTCGCCTGATGTATGGTCGCCTTACAGTGCCAAAGAAATGATAAGTTTCTTGACAGACTTTGGCTATCTGGAGAGTATAGCAGGCTCAAGAGTCCTTGACCTTGGCACAGGCTCTGGCATCATAGGCATTTTTGCAGGCAAGTTAGGTGCAAAAGAAGTCGTATTGACAGATTATTGCCCCTCTGCCGTTCGCCTTGCGGTAGAAAATGCTGAACACAATGGCATCATAGCGCATGGGATTCAGAGCGACCGCTTCAAAGCCCTCAAAGGACAAAAATTTGACTTTATCATTTCCAATCCTCCAGTGCAACCTTGGCTTTTTACGGACTTAGAACACCCCGAAAGTAGGCAAGATTCAGCTACTTGGAACGAAGCAGGCAGTGATGGCAGGCTTGTGCTGGATAGCCTTATCGCACAAAGCAAATACTACCTGAATAAAGGTGGTACGTTTATCGCTTCTTGCTCCACTCGCCATGGACATAAGCGCACAGAGGCACTTTTACAAGATTATTGGGAAGGTGCTTGGCAACAAATCTATGCTTCTGAACACGCTATAGACCTGAGCTACCACAGACCTTACCTACCCATCTGGCTGAAGTTACAGAGCAAAGACCACGATTTGCGGGTGTATCAAAAAGATGCACAAGGGCGTGTTTTTGCCTCTCAAACCACACCCGATGGCAAAAAAATGCTTATCATGAATTGGGAAAATGATAAGATTACTTATAAATTTATCTTAGAGGACAATGTTTGGACTGCCTACAATACGCTCCAGCACGCACTTTTTGAAATATCGGCACACGACTCGCGCTTGCCTACCCACGACACAGAGGCGGCTTGGTATTATCAATATATCCTTGTCAGAGGTACAAAAAATTGAGTGCATGATTTGTCCTAACTTTTGGCTGGGGCAGGCAAGGTAAATTGTTTGCTGAATTGTTGTAGTTTTTCGTGAAAAAGCGGATTAGGCTCTGCGCCTTGCCTACCCACCGAAAGTTCAGGCAGAAGTCCATGCACAAAATACATATCCATTTCGCCTTTTCCTTTGACAGTCAGTTTGCCTCTATACTCACATACAAAAAAGTCTTTCACGTATTCGTAAGTATTTTGAGAGATATTGACCTTGCCTACCACGCCGTTACTTTCCATTCGAGAGGCAGAATTTACGGCATCGCCCCAAATGTCATACGCAAATTTTTTCTTTCCTATCACGCCTGCTATCAGCTCACCTGTATTCACGCCTAAGCGCAAACGCCAATATTCTTTGCCTTGTGCCGTAAAGTCTGCGTGTTTTTGGTTCATAAAAGCCTGTATCTCAAGAGCCGCCAAGACTGTATCTATCGGATTGGTGGTATTCGAGGTAGGTACACCGCCTGCACACATATAGGCATCGCCAATGGTTTTGATTTTTTCGAGTCCATATTTCTCGATGATATTATCAAACATCTCAAAGTTCTCATTCAACTCAGCTACGAGGTCGGCAGGCGAGAGCTTAGAAGCTATTTTTGTAAATCCTTCAAAGTCTGTAAAGAGGACGGTAGCCATGTGATAGTAGTGCGTATCCGTTTTGCCTTTTGCTTTGAGTTCGTTGGCAATTTCTTCGGGCAAAATATTTTTGAGGAGTTCTTCAGATTTGCGTTTCTCTTCGTCGAGCATACCCAGTGTTTCCTTGAGATTTTCGTTTTGGGCTTCCATCTCCTCTTTTTGCTGGTTTATCTCGTGGGTGCGTTCTTCTATGCGTTCTTCGAGGGTTTCATTCATTTGCTCAAGGTCTTCTGCTTGCGCCCTTAGTTCTTCTTGTTGTTGCTGGAGTTGTACGTTGGCAAGGGCGACTTCTTCTTGTTTGGCTTTGGCAAGGCGGGTAGCTTCTTCAGCTATCTCGAGGAGGCGTTTTACTTCTTCGTTTTGCTCTGTAGCGCGGATATAGGTTGCGACTATTTTTGTGGCGTGTTGGAGGAAAAACTTTTGCGGTTCGGTATAAGTACCAAAGTTTGCCAATTCCATCACACCACATATTTTGCCTTCGTGCAAAAGTGGCAAGGCGTAAAGCGCGAGCGGTTTTTCTTGCACAAGTCCCGTTTCAATCATGGCTTCGCTCAATTTCACATTTTTGAGCATGATGGGTTTTTGTTCGAGCGCGACTTGCCCTATCAGCCCTTCTCCTATGGCATATTCGTTGGAAAGTCTGCTGCGCTCTGTGAAGGCAAAAGAGCCATACAAAATAAGTTTTTGGGTATCTTCTTTGTACCAATAGACCGCGCCTTGTGCCGATTCTGTGAATCTTGCCACAAAACTGATGGATTTATTGCATATATCTTTTACAGTTTGATTGCCTGAAAGCTGTTCGCTGAGTTGGTTTAGGCTATCTTTGATGTAGTTTTGGGTTTGGAAAAAGTCCACCATTTCATTGATGGAGGTAGCCAATTCGTCTTTGTCGCTTTTGGGTGTGATTTTGCGTGAAGTTTCGCCCTCGCCTATGGCTTCTGTGATGGCTACGACTTCTTTCAGGGTAGTTACGATACCTTGCACAGAGGCATAGATGCCATGCGGTTTTTTCACTTTATCAAAGTGAATATCCAAATCGCCCTCCGAAACTTGAGAAGCTACATCGGCTATGCGTCTTGGCTCGCCACCCACTTGGCGCATAATATCCCGCGAAACGGCATAACTAATCAAAAAGCCTACAATGATAGCCACACCCACAAGGAGCAGAAATCGAAACAAAGATTGATGAAAAATTGCATCTATCGCATTGGTAGTGCCTATGCCCCCATCTACGCTGGCTTTTATCAAACCTGAACTGGCTTTTCGGTAATTTTCGAGGCGAGTTACATTTTCTTTGGTACGCCTGAATACCATCGCATCTTCTTTTTCGCCTTTATTGGAGAGTTGGAGAG
>JAAFJK010000733.1 GCA_013298105.1 Cytophagales bacterium | reverse complement strand
ATTAGAAAATAAATATTTTAGGAAACCCATTGAAACTACCTTTTCACAAGTAACCTATAATTTCCCTAAGAAAATACACGCAGTTACCTCAGATGGCTTCTTATTGAAGCTATTAATTGCAATTATCGCATTAATATTACATAAGTATCTCGGGCTTTAAAAAAACATTCAATAATTCAATCTTACGCAACTCACGTTTTTTACTCGTTTCTTATTTTGTAGTTCGTGTCCCCACGAAACACAAAAAGATTTCATAATTCAAGCAAAAATTCTAACTTTGCAAAAAAATTACAAATTTATGAAAACTTGCAGAATCCTACTTTTTTGCTTGCTTGTAAGCAACTTTTACGCTTTTGCCCAAAAAGACCCCATCAAGTTTGGAGAAGTCGATGAGAAAGACATCAAAGCGACTAAATACGACAAATTTCCTGACGCAGAAGCCATCATACTTTGTGGATATGGGCAAAACAAAGTAGAACTCAGTATCAATAATACGAATAGTAATTCGGAGTATATTTTTCGAATCAAAATCCTCTCCAAAGCAGGCTATGAGCGTGCCAATATTACAATACCCTTTTATGGACAAGGTACACAGCGCGAGCGTGTGTCGGATATAAAAGGCTACACCTACAACATGGAGGCAGGCAAGGTAGTAAAAACTAAACTGGAAAAAAGCAATATCACTGAAAAAATGGTAAATAAATACTATGGTGAGGTAAAATTTGCTCTGCCAAACGTAAAAGAAGGCTCTGTGATAGAATATGCATATGAGGTAAGGTCTGACTTTGATGGCGGAATCCCTGCATGGTATTTCCAAAATAGTATTCCTACGCTTTGGAGTGAATACAGGGTAAGCGTACCTGAAATGTATGATTTTGCCAAAATTAGTCAAGGCTATCAACCCTTCACTACCAACGAAACTAAAAGTAGCACAGGTAGCCTCAGCAATCCTAAAGGTACTCCCATGAGCTATCAAATCAATAACAGCAGATGGGTAGCAGAAAATATACCTGCCTTCAAAAATGAGTCGTTCATAGCCTCTGCCACAGACCATGTGATGAAGATAGAGTTCAACCTTGTGGCTATCAAAGATTTTTCAGGAAATCGCAAACCACTGATTGACGATTGGCAGAAGGTCTGTAAAATATTGCTACAAAACGAAAAATATGGCAAATACCTGACAAAAACCCTGCCTGATAAAACTGTAGTGGCTACCCTCATAGCAAACAAAAACACGCCCAAAGAAAAAGCCCTCGCGGTCTATGAGTATGTAAAAACAACCTTCAAATACAATGGTAGAAATGGTGTGCAAACCAGAAAATCATTGAAAGATGTTTGGGAGAAAAAAGTAGGCAATAGCAGTGAAATCAATCTCCTACTCGTGAATATGTTGCGCGAAGCAGGCATCACTGCCGAGCCTGTCGTGCTGAGTACACGCAACAATGGCAAGGTCGCGACTGAATATCCATTGATTGATAAATTCAATTATACTGTCGTTTATATCAATGTAGGAAATGAAGAAATGCTTTTAGATGCTACAGACCCACTACTCGTAGCAGGAATGCTTGCCTACCCAGCCCTGAATGGCGTGGGACTTTTGGTGAAAGAAAATGCGCCCCCTACAGGCGAATGGGTAAATCTACAGCTTTCTAAATTTGCCAAAACTACCAAAATGGTTATTTCAAATCTTGCCATAACCAAAGATGGCATAGTAAAGGGAGAACTTTCTACCAAATTCGGAGGATATGAAGCCATTGACATCAGGCGGAAAAATCTCGCAGAACTTAGCTTTGTGGCAGATGCAGAGGCAGAAGATGACGAAGAAGCTCCACCTACAGTCGAAACAGAAAAAAAGAAGACAAGTCTAAAAATAAATTTACTTTCAAAAACCTGAAAGAATTTGACAAACCGCTTGAAGCTGTTAGCCAAATAGAATCCAATGAATACAGCCAAGTGAATGATGATTTTATTTATTTTTCGCCCATGCTGGAGTTCAAAATGAAAGAAAATCCCTTGAAAAGCGAAACGAGGGCTTTTCCGATTGACTATGCCTGCGCCACAGACCACAGCTTTTATATGAACTTTACTATACCCGAAGGCTATAAGGTCGAGGAGTTGCCCAAGCCTTTTCGAATCAAATGGCAAGACAACAGTGTGAAGTTTGACTATGTT
>JAAFJK010000149.1 GCA_013298105.1 Cytophagales bacterium | reverse complement strand
ACAGATTGGACTTGACACGCGAGCGCGTAAGACAACTCCGCGAAAAAGCCATTCGCAGACTTAGGCAGACTTCAAGAAGCGAAGCACTTAAAACTTTTTTGGGGTAAAACCTTACCATAATGCAATACAACTACCATTTTCTAAAACAACTATCCAAACATCTTGCAGAAATGTGGGGTGTGGAGTGGCGACTTGGCTATGACGAGCGCGAAGTGATACGTTTTCAAACAAAAAATTCACCTTTTCAGCTATGTGAAGCCTTTAGTCAAGACAAAGATGAACTTATTTTGGGCTTTGCAAACGAAAATACACAACTGTACGCCAAAGCTACCCTGAAAAGTGAATTTACTTGCGTACATTTTTTGGAAGATTTTGCCAGAGCGCGGCGCAATTCAGTCAATCTTTTTACGGAACTACAAGGCAAAAATATCACGCACATTACGCAGTCCGCCTTTGAGCGAGCGTTTAGTATAGGTTTTGAAGATGAATATACATTGCTCTTTAAAATGCATGGCAAATTCTCCAATATCATACTCTTTCAGGCAGGCAAGTTTATTATCGCATTTCATAAAAAACTCGAGCAAGACCGAAATATTACACTTGAAGGATTGGATAAAACGATAGACTTTTCGCTCAAGGGTTTTGAAGAAGCAGGCGCGGACTTTAGTAAGTTCTTGCCTACGCTCGGCAAAGAAATCAAACAATACTTACAAGACCAACAAATAAATACCTTGCCTACCGAAGCCCGATGGAAACTCCTCCAAAAAACCGTACAGACGCTGGAGGCAGGCAAGTTCTATGTTACTGACAAGGTTGGAGTCCCTGTTTTTGGACTACTTCCGCCCGAAGGCGAATACTTCACTGCTACAAATCCGCTTGATGCTTTGCGGGAGTTTTATGGACGTTATACGTACACATCTTCATTTGCAAGCGAACAACAAACTTGCCTGCGCCAACTCCAAAAAAAGCTCAAACAAGTCCAAAGCTACCTCGAAAAAACATTCGCAAGATTTATAGAAGTAGAAGACAGTACCCTGAATGAAGAAACCGCCAACATCATCATGGCAAACCTACACCAAATACCCGCAGGAGCTTTGGAAGTAGAACTATTTGATTTTTATAAAGATACAAACCGAAAAATAAAACTCAAAAAAGACCTTACACCCCAAAAAACAGCTGAACAATATTATAGAAAAGCCAAAAATCAAAAAATAGAAAAAGATACGCTCCAGCGCAACATTGCCCGAAAAGAAGAAGAAGTAAAGATATTGCAAGTACATATTGAAAAAATAAGCACTTTCAAAGAGCTAAAGCCTTTGCGCAAGTACCTCAAAGAAAATCATCTTGAGCATCAAGCTGAAGAAAAACAAGAAACCTCTCTTTTCCGCAAATTCCATTACTTGGGCTGGGATATATGGGTAGGCAAGAATGCCAAAAACAATGACGTGCTTACGCAACAATACGCCCGCAAAGACGACCTTTGGCTGCACGCCAAAGATGTGAGCGGTTCGCACGTGGTACTGAAAGCGCAGGCAGGCAAGGCTTTTCCCTCGAATGTCATAGAAAAAGCCGCCTCACTTGCCGCTTTTTATTCCAAGCGAAGCAACGACACACTCTGTCCTGTACTCTATACGCCCCGCAAGCACGTCCGCAAAACGCGCGACCTCATGGCAGGGCAGGTCATTGTAGAAAAAGAAGAAGTAATCATGGTCGTACCCGAAAAGTTTTAAATCGCGCTTGTAAATCCGAAAAAATAGGGTTCTCTGGCAATTTTTGTGGAATGAAGGTGTTAAGTTTGGTGAGGACACCAAATTTGGCGTTTTTAACTCGTTAAAAATTGTCAGACAACCAAAAATCGTAAATCGTAAATCGTAATTCATAAATCGTAAACAATCAATATGCGCATACTTTATACTTGCCTATTTTGGCTTACAGTTCAAACCTTGCCTGCCCAAACCGCCCCCGACTGGATAGCAGAAGGCAAAAAAGCACAAGCTGAAAAAAATCACGAAAAAGCCATCGAGTGGTTTGAAAGAGCCGAAACTATGGACCCCAAAAATCCTGAACTACACGCCGATATGAGCCTGAGCTTCATACAACTTGGCAAATACAACAAAGCCATCAGCCACGCCAAATCAGCCCAGAAAATTGCCCCCACAGAGGCAAAATATGTATATTATCACGCAGTAGCGCTCGATAGCTTGAAGCTCGATGCACAAGTTTTAGATGTTACAAACAAAGCTTTGAAGCTAAAAAGTCAAATCTCGGACTTGTATGTCTTGAGGGCAAATATATTTTTGCGCAAAAAAGAATACAATACTACTATAGCGAACCTAAATAAAGCCATAGAGTTAGACGATAAAAATGCAAATGCGTACTTCAAAAGAGCTTATGCAAGGCTTCGTGTGGTAGATTCTTTTGGTGCGTGTGCAGATTGGCGCAAGGCACTTGCCTTGGGCATCAAAGATGCACAAATCTTTATTAATGCGCATTGCAAAGATTGATAAAAGTCCACTTAGCACTCGGATAACACCGTTTTTTTAAATTTTAAAGGTTCTTAAAAAGTTATTACGGAACAGGCTGAAAGCCTGTTCTACAGTTTTGCCTCTACAATAACTTTCGAAGAACCATTTTAAAACATAAAATCTAAACAGTATTTGGTATCCCACCAAACACTTACAGCCGCCTGTATTTTTTATTTTCTACGTTGTCAAAACCGCTCTTTGAATTTGATGCCATGTGTTTCTAATTCGGGCAAAATCGTGTCATACATTTCAGCATAAATGGGCAATCTTACGCCTCTTAAGTCCAACTTGCCTACCGCAAGTTGTTTGGTAGCCATTGCCAAAGGCAAGCCTACAGTTTTGGCAATGGCAGTCCGCGCGGCACTTTCTCCTTCCACTACCAGCTCAGATAAAAGCGTTTTGGATATGCCCTCAAGCGTATAAACTATCTGATGTTGCATCACTATTAGGTCGCGGTCTTCGGGTTGCAAAGCCCATTTTTCTGCCAAAAGATCTTGTAAAATCTCTGCGGGTGTACCTTGCCTACGCGCTACAGGTTTATCGCTCATAAGTCCCAGCCACTCCAGTTTGGCGACTGCTTCTGCCCCAAAAACGGCAGGCAAGGACATATTTTTGGGCAAAAATGCTTTTAGAAAGTCGTGGTAAGTCATACCTGTAGCCTCCAACTGAAAGCTATTGTCTGTCAAACCCAACTTGACCAAGATATCCCATGCGCCACAGTAGCCTGCATATCGCAAAGTACCACGCAAAAGTGTGGGTGTATCTGTAAGCGAATAGGGAGTGGCATAGCCCAGCGAATCGCGGTTCGCATAGCCCTGAAACTTGCCTACCCCCGCTATCTCTACTTCTTCTATCTCCTCAAACAACCTATAAAAAGGAATAAACTTCAAACGTCCGTTTTCTCTGTATTGTGCTGTTCCGCCCTGCCCTGCCAAGACGACATTGCGTGGGTTCCAAGTGAATTTATATTTCCAAGGATTGTTGGCAGATTCAGGCGCAAGCAAAGCCCCACA
>JAAFJK010000099.1 GCA_013298105.1 Cytophagales bacterium | reverse complement strand
TCTCCTACTTATCTCGGCTGTTCTGGTAACGTCAGGCACCACAGGCGCGTATCAATACAGCAAAAATCACGCGCCACAAGCCAAAACCATCAACGTAAAACAAGAAACCTCTCCTCTCGCAAAGCAAGTACAAGAGGAAAAAGAACGCCTTACCCAACTTGACAAGTCTATCGCTTCGCTTCAGCAAAGCAAAAAAACAGAGCTTACTGACCACAAAAGTTATGCGGTTTGGGCAGGCAAGGAGTTTCTATTGCCCGAAACCAAAACCCGCCACGAAAACTATGACAAGCAAATCGCCCAAATGCAAGCCCAACGCCAAAAACATTTGGACATGATACAAAAGTATGAGCAAAAGTTATCACACAAAGAACAAAAATATGAACAAACAAACGAAAAAATAACGCTCTCCAACGAAAGCAACAAAGAGCTGTATGCAGTCGCTTGTGCAGGGATTTGGCTCGTATTTGAGATGCTTTTGTTGCTCATGCTTTCGTATCCTTGGACATACAAGGCGGGCATAAAACGCGAAAAACTTTTGGAAGGCTTGGAAATAAAGCGCAGGATTCACATGAAAGAAGGTGGAAAAGTGGAAAGGGAGAATGGCAAAAAAACTGAAAAAGAAAAAACAGAGTTTCCGCCTATCTTTGTAAATGAAGCCAAAAATGCAGATTTTTATGCCATGTTTGACAAAGAAACAAACTTGCCTACCCACACATCAAAGGTAGAAACAGAAATAGAAAAACCAATTGGTTTTGAAAAATGGTACGAAAAAACACCCAAAGCCGAAGTAAAACCCACCGTTACGGAGGTAATTGTAGAAAAAAGAGTAGAAGTGCCTACTGAAGTCATCATAACCAAAGAAATATCGAGTGAAGGCTATCTGGTAGAATGTGCGCATTGTGGTAAAAAAGAAACCAAAAAACGCCCTGCCAAATACTGCAGTAGCACTTGTAGAAAAAAGAGCTGGCAAGCACAGCAAGAACCTGTACTTTCATAGATATTTTTTCGTTTTGTAGAAGTTTTACACTAAACCCATTGAAAAAATGACTCAAATATTTTATGAAGACGAGTTTGTCTTTATCGAAGAAGATTTGGAAAAATCTTTCGTCCACTATTGCTACAAAGAAAATGCGCAAGGGCATCTCCTGACAGAAGAAGTCTATAAACGCTCGATGCTCGTCTATGGCAATCAGGTAAACCAAAATAAGCACACGCTCCTTTTGGTAAATACGCTTCATTCAAAATTTGCGATTGTGCCTGAATTACAAGAATGGACAGCCAAAGAAGTAGCGCCACTAACTATGTCATTGAAAAAAATGGCATTTGTGTTAAGTCCCGATATATTCTCACAAGTTTCTCTTGAGCAAATGATGGACGAAAAAGGAATCTCAGATAAGTACGATAAGCCCATGTACTTCGACAACCTCGCAGAGGCAGAAGCATGGCTTTTCGCAAAGTAAATAACTAAGAAGTGTCAGCAAATAACCTACTTCTGCATGGGAGTAGGCTATTTTTTAATTTTGCTACCATGCTATACATGGTAGGTACTACCCCTCCAAAAAAATATCGAAAATAATCATGCTATTTTGCGCCATGTTTCATGATTTTTACTTAATATTGCGGAACATATCCAAAAGGTATCTTGTTACCAAAGGGCTACAATCATGAAATATGACATGAATGTATGCAGTCAAAACTGTTGTCTTTAAAATTCAGAAAATATGCCTGCGAAAGACTTATATCATCAAATAGTACGCGAAGCTCTTGAGAAAGAAGGTTGGACTATTACACATGATCCCTACTTCGTTCAAATGGGTAAGCGAAAAGGCTTTATAGACTTGGGCGCGGAAATAATAGGTGCAAGCAAAGATACAAAGATAATAGCTGTAGAAGTAAAAACTTTTGGAAGTATATCAGAAGTAGATGATTTTAGAGATGCACTTGGACAGTATATGTTATATAAATTGGCTTTAACCAAAAAAGAACCTGAAAGAGCATTGTTTATGGCTATGCCCGAAGATTTTTATAATGATTTTTTTGATGATGCTTTTTTTGTTGAAGTTGCCACTTTGTATGAGATAAAAATGATTATTTTCAACCCAAAAACGAAACATATTACTACATGGAAACCTTAAAAAATTACCAAAAAATTATATGTGAAACGATACAAGAGATTGCAGATATTATTAGACCACAAATAGCTACAGAAGTCCAAACGATATTTGACCACGAACATGGGCATTATTTGCTTTATATGGTAGGCTGGGAGAATGAAAGACGAGATTATGTGTCTATCATGCACATAGACCTCAAAAAAAATGAAAAAGTATATATTCAACATGACGGAACAGACCTAAAAATAGCCCTCGTATTGGCTGAAAAAGGCATACCAAAGTCCTCTATAGTCATTGGCTATCGCGCACCAAGCAGGCGAAATTTATTGCCTGAATTTGCACTTGAATAAATAAAAAAAACGTAAAAATATGTACATTGCAAATCCTATTTATGATGTTTTTTTCAAGTATTTGCTTGAAGACATTGGTTTAGCTAAGATTTTGATTGGTGCAATCATCGAGGAGGATATTGTGGAATTGTCAGTTGCACCTCAAGAGTTGGTGGTTTCTGCTCCCAAACGTTATCTTTCTGTGATTCGGTTAGATTTCAAGGCAGTTATTCGCACACAAACAGGAGATTTTAAAACAGTTTTGATAGAGTTGCAAAAGGGGAAAATATCTTTTGAGATTTTGAGATTCAGGAAATATTTGGCTAAAAATTACGAAAGAAAAGAGAAAATAACAGACGCACATGGAAATATCACAGAAAAAACGTTGCCCATCATTGCCATTTATTTCTTAGGTTTTGAGTTAGAAAGTGTAAAAGTGCCTGTTTTGAGAGCCTCACACCAATATTATGATGTGCTTTTGAAGCAAACTATCCACGCAAAAGACAATTTTGTGGAACAGTTGATTCACGACTGTTTTGTGATACAGATTCCGCACTTGCCTACCCAAACACAAAGTAAATTGGAAAAAATATTAGACCTCTTTAACCAAACGCATCTTTCACAAACAGATACAAGATTTTTGGAATTGCCTACTGTTATATTGCAAGATATTGATGTGCAAGCATTTGTAAAACGTCTTGAAGAACCCTTAAAAGATACACTTATGCTCGAACAAGCCCAAGCAGAAGATGAACTCGAAACTACTTTGGATAATATGGAAAATCAAATTATCCAAAAAGACCGCATCATCGCAGAAAAAGACAATGCGCTTTTAGAACAAAGTCGCGTAATCGCAGAGCTAAAAGCACAATTAAATCAACAAAAAAAGTAAAAATATGTACGAAAAACTTGAAGCCTTTTTAGCCAACATGGAAAATCAAATTATAGAAAATAATCCCTTAATCGCAGAAAAAAACCTGTTGATTGCAGAAAAAAATCTATTGATTGCGAAAAATAACCTATTGACTATAGAAAAAGACTTATTGATTGCAGAAATAAAAATATCGATTGCGAAAAAAGGCTTATTGATTGCAAAAATGAACTTACCGATTGCAGAAAAAGACCTATTACTTGCTGAAATAAACTTACCAATTGCGAAAAATAACCTATTGATTGCAGAAAAAGATCTATTGATTGCGGAATTGCAGTTAGAATTGAGTAAACAACGAAAACATCTTGAAACTCCTGTATTATCAGAAAAATAGTAATTATATCAACCTCTAATTCACACTAAAAAACTCCCTTTGAGGTTGGGGAATTTAAAAAAATAAGTGCAGAATCGGCTAAATTCTGCACTACATTCGGGAAAAAAGTGAGTAGGTTTATTTTGCTGAACACCTACTTGCTTTCAGTATAGCTATTGAGTAAATTTCGGAAC